>NZ_JBEZEH010000011.1:0-62099 GCF_040648775.1 Micromonospora sp. NPDC049089 | reverse complement strand
GCAACTGGATCACCGCGCCCCACAGCATGGCCTGGTTGATCCGCAGCCGACCGCTGGCGTACTGGGCGATCGAGCCACCGAGCAGCAGGGACCGCCGGGAACAGCGCCCGGGTGCCACCGCTGGGGAGCAGGGCGCTGTCGTCGATCGACACGTTCGCCCCGTCGACGTCGTAGACGGTCAACGACTCGTTGCCGTTCTCCCCGCCGAACCGCGCCGGGTGCCCGTCGACGGTCGTGTTCGGGTCGACGTACTCGTTGTCGGCGGAATCGGTGATGTTCCGGTAGCGGGAGATGCTCACCGTCATCGTCCGGGCGCGCTGCTGGCCGGGATCGTCGGTGATCGACTTCGGTGACCAGGTGGTCGACGCGTACCAGACCTTCGGCTCGTCCAGCGACTCCTGCACGTCGACGGCGATCACCTGTAGTGCTGCCGGTACACCCGCCACCGCGGCCGGCATCGGGATCGGGTCGTCTGCGAACCGCAGCGCCCGGGCCACCCGCGTCGCGGTGCTCCGGACGTCGGCTCCGACGCCGACCACCCTGAGCTGTGCCCAGCCGTCCGGGGCGTACCGCCAGCGGAGGATCGCCTCCGGCTGCTCGGCCCCGCTGTACGAGGCGAAACTGCTGGCCCCGCCATTCAACTGCGGGCCGGGTGTGGTCTCGCCGGGCCGGGCCGCTTCGCCGCTGTCCCGCTGCGGTGCCGAAGGCTGCACTCCCCTCGGATAGAGGGTGATCGCGACGCCCTTCCATTGGCCGCCGCCGGGCGCAGTGGACGCGCTGAGATAGACGCCGGAGCCGGAGAGCAACAGCCCGGCCTGGTATTGAAGTTTGGGCAGCCCGTCCGGCAGCCAGCCGAACCGGACGTACACCCGTTGTGGGTCGATGGTGGTGAGCGCGGCCGGTAGTCCGGTCTGGCCGGGGAGTGTGGCGGCGTCGAACGGGGCGGGGGCCGGCGCCCGGTCCGGGGTCAGCAGGTGGGGGACGGTGAGCCCGCCGACGGTGAGCGCCACCGCCAGCAGCGCGGCGCCGGCACCGTGAGCGAGGCGGCGTTGCCGCCGTGCCGTGGTCATCGCCCGTTCCACGTCCAGCACGACGGAGGGCCGCTCGGCCGACTCGATCTCGGTCAGCATCAGGTCGCCGATCTGGCGTTCGTCAAGCATCGTCGCTCCTCTCAGTTCGCGGTCAGGGTGGGGGTGAGCAGGGTGCGCAGAGTGGCCAGGCCCTTGGCGGTCTGGCTCTTCACCGTCCCCGTCGAGCAGCCCATCGCGTGGGCGGTCTCCTCGACGCTGAGGTCCTGGAAGTACCGCAGCACCAGCACCGCGCGTTGGCGTGGAGGCACCTGCCGCAGCGCGCCCACCAGGGTGATCCGGTCGGTCGGATCGGCGAAGGCCCTGGACACGTCGGGCAGCGCGGCGCCGAGGCGGACCCGCGTCCACCGCAACCGCCGCTCGTCGATCAGTCGCCGCAGCAGCATGGTGCGCACCAGTGCGTCCAGGTGATCGGCCTGCCGCGCCCGCGCCCACGAGCGGTACAGCTCGGTGAGCACCCGTTGCAGGATGTCGTCGCCCCGGTCCCAGTCCCCGCACATCAGGTAGGCGGTGCGTCGCCACTGCGCCATCCGGGACCGGACGTACTCGGTGTATTCGTCGTCGGCCTCGGCTCGCCGTCTGCCGCTCGTCGTCACGAGGGTCGCGCCCCCTCCGTCTGCCGGCCTGCACCGGTTCGTCGTTGTCGTCCGTAAGTCGGGTGCGGGAGCGGCGTCGGTTGTCCGCCGCGACCCGGACGTGCGATCGGCGGCGTACCCGCTATGTTGTGGGCGTGCAGGCGACGGCGGGGGAGCAGGTTCGACGGTGATCCATTTTCCCGCGCAGCGTCGGGGGCCGCTGAGCGCGCTGAGCCTTCGGCTCGCCGCCGCCCTGGGCCTGGTCTTCGCAGTGGTCGCCGCGGTCTATCTCGGCCGGGACGGCTACCGCGACGTCAATGAGGACGGTCTGACTCTCCTCGACTGTTTCTACTACGCGGTCGTCTCGCTCTCGACCACCGGTTACGGGGACATCACCCCGGCCGCGCCGTCGGCCCGGCTGGTCAACGTCCTCTTCATCACCCCGGCCCGAGTGATCTTCCTTATCATCCTGGTCGGCACCACCCTGGAAGTTCTGACCGAGCAGTACCGGACCGGCCGTCGCCTGTCGCGGTGGAGGAGAGCCGTGAAGGACCACGTCATCATCTGCGGCTACGGGACCAAGGGGCGTAGCGCTGTCTCCGCCCTGATGGAGAACGGTCTGGACCGTTCGCGGATCGTGGTGGTGGAGCGCAGCGCCGCCGCCCTGCGGCAGGCCACCTCCGCCGGGCTGGTGGCGATCGAGGGCTCGGCGACCCGCTCGTCGGTGCTGAACGAGGCGCACGTCAAGAACGCGAAGGCCGTGATCATCGCGACCGACAGCGACGACGCGTCGGTGCTTGTCGCGCTGACGGTACGGCAGCTCACCGCCGGGCAGGTTCGCATCATCGCGGCAGCCCGGGAGGCGGAGAACGCCCCGCTGCTCAAGCAGAGTGGCGCACACCATGTGATCGTCTCCTCGGCCACGGCGGGCCGGCTGCTCGGCCTGTCCACCTCGGCGCCGCCGCTGATCGACGTGGTGGAGGACCTGCTCACCCCCGGCCAGGGCATGGCGCTGGCTATGCGTTCGGCCGAGCGGGACGAGGTGGGTCGCTCGCCGCGCGAGCTGGAGTCGTTGGTGATCGCCCTGGTACGGCGGGGCAAGGTGGTCACCCTGGCCGACCGGGCCGGCGCGGTGATCGAGACCGGCGACATGCTGGTGCACGTACGCGACGACCGTCCCCAGTCGGCGACCACCGCCTGATCGTCCTGCCGCTGCCGCGGCGTGCCGGCCCCGCTGTCGTCAGTGTGGTGAGGCGGCGTCAGCAGGTGTCGTCGGCGACGCAGATCGCCTCGGTGCAGTTGACCGCCGTGCCGGTGGAGGCCCGGCTGAGCAGTTTGTAGAGCGTCTCCCGCTCGGCGGGATCCAGCGCGCCCAGCACCTCGTCCTCGGCGCTGGCCAGGGCGCATTCGGCCTCGCTGAGGCGTTTCGCCCCATCTTCGGTGAGTTCGACGACGTGTCGGCGACGATCCTCGGGTGAGCGCCGACGCTCGATCAGCTGCTTCGCCTCCAGGTCGTTGAGCAGCCCGACGATGTTGGTGCTGTCCATCTCCAGGATGGTGGCGAGCGCCTGCTGCCCGGTGCCGCCGCCGGCGCGCAGCACGGTGAGCGCGACCAGATGCCGCGGGCGAAGTCCCAGCGGCGCCAGCACCGACTCCGACCGCAGTCGCATCCGCCGGGCCAGATGGTCCAGGAGTGCGCCCGAGCGGTGCTCGGAGGAGTCGAGCGGCTGCGCGGACATGTGACCCAGTCTACCGAGCCTGCGGAACATCGGCCTGCTATAAATAGTTGGTGCTTCACAGACGATTCCTGGAGGAGGAATGATGCATCTGCTGCATATCGACTCGAGCATCCGCGGTGACTGGTCGGTCAGCCGGCGGCTCACCGCCCGCGCCGTCGCGACCTGGCGTGCGGCTCACCCGAACGGCACTGTGGCCTACCGAGATCTGGGCGCGGAGCCGCTGCCGCACCTGGATGCAGACGGTGGGCTGGCTCGCATGACGCCGCCGGACCAGCACAGCCCGGCGCAGCGCGACTCCTGGCAGCTCAGTGAGCGGCTGGTCGACGAGGTGAAGCGGGCCGACGTGGTGCTGCTCGGCCTGCCGCTCTACAACTTCGGTGCGCCCAGCAGCGTCAAGTCCTGGGTCGACCACCTGATCGTTCCCGGGCTGGCGTACGACCCGACGACGCAGGAGGGCCTGCTCGGCGGGCGCGAATTCGTGGTGCTGGCCACCCGGGGCGGCGGCTACGGCGAGGGCACCCCTCGCTCCGGCTGGGACCACGCCGAGCCTTGGCTCCCGCACGGCCTGTCGATGACCGGCATGCAGCCGCGCTTCATCAGTGCCGAGCTGACCCTGGCACCGTCGGTGCCGGCGATGGCCGAGCTGATCCCGCTGCACGAGGCGAGTCTCGCGGCGGCCGAAAAGGAGATCGACAACCTCTGGACGCCGGCCACCGCCCAGCGCTGAGGCAGCGCCGGTACGACGAGAGAGCGGCCGCCCCCGGATCGGGGACGGCCGCTCTCGTCAGTAACGACGGGTCAGATGATCGTCCAGGTGTCGCCGCTGCCCAGCAGGCCGGCGAGCTGCTGCTCGGGGGTCTCGGTGACAGTCGCCTTGGCGGCCGCGAGCTGAGCCTGCACGACGCTGTCGTAGGACGGTCGGTCCACCGAGCGGAACACCCCGATCGGGGTGTTGCGCAGGTCCAGGCCGGGCAGCCGGGACAGCGCGAACGCGTACGCCGGGTCGGTCACCGTCGCGTCGTGCACGACGATCTCCTCGGGGCGGACCGAACTGGTCTCCCGGACCTCCAGACCGAAGCCACCCGGCGGGTGCACCACGCAGAAGCGCCCGTCACCGAAGGTGATCGGCTGCCCGTGCTCCAGGCGGATCAGGTAGTCGTCCCGGGTCGACGGGTCCTTGAGCTGTTCGAACGCCCCGTCGTTGAAGATGTTGCAGTTCTGGTAGATCTCCACGAAGGCCGAGCCCTCGTGCTCCGCGGCGGCCCGCAGCACCGACTGGAGGTGCTTGCGGTCCGAGTCGATGGTGCGGCCGACGAAGCTGGCCTCCGCCCCGAGGGCGAGCGAGAGCGGGTTGAACGGGGCGTCCGCCGAGCCGGCCGGGGTCGACTTGGTGACCTTGCCGACCTCGGACGTCGGAGAATACTGGCCCTTGGTCAGACCGTAGATCCGGTTGTTGAACAGCAGGATCTTGAGGTTGACGTTGCGACGCAGCGCGTGGATCAGGTGGTTGCCACCGATGGAGAGCGCGTCGCCGTCGCCGGTGACCACCCAGACCGACAGGTCCGGCCGGGACACCGACAGGCCGGTCGCGATCGCCGGGGCCCGACCGTGGATCGAGTGCATCCCGTACGTGTTCATGTAGTACGGGAAGCGGGACGAGCAGCCGATCCCGGAGACGAAGACGGTGCGCTCCCGGGGGATGTTCAGCTCCGGCATGAACTGCTGGATGGCCGCCAGGATCGCGTAGTCACCGCAGCCGGGGCACCAGCGCACCTCCTGGTCGGACTTGAAGTCCTTGGCGGTGAGCTTGACGGCGACGGGCTCAGACATTCTTCAGCACCTCTTCCAGCGTCGTCTCCAGCTCGGCGGCCGTGAACGGCAGACCGCGGACCTGGTTGTAGCTGATCGCGTCGACCAGGTAGCGGGCCCGGATGACGTGGGCCAGCTGGCCCAGGTTCATCTCCGGGATGACCACCTTGTCGTACGAGCGGAGCACCTCACCGAGGTTGGCCGGCATCGGCGCCAGGTGCCGCAGGTGCGCCTGGGCGATGGAGAGGCCACGCTGGCGGACCCCGCGGCACGCCGCGCCGATCGGCCCGTACGTCGAGCCCCAACCAAGGACCAGCACCCGGGCGTCGCCGTCCGGGTCCTCCACCTCGATGTCCGGCACCGGAATGGTCTCGATCCGCGCGGCCCGGGTGCGCACCATGAAGTCGTGGTTGGCCGGGTCGTAGGAGATGTCCCCGGTCTTGTCGGCCTTCTCCAGACCGCCGATCCGGTGCTCCAGGCCCGCGGTGCCGGGGATCGCCCATGGCCGGGCCAGGGTCTCCGGGTCACGCAGGTAGGGCAGGAAGGTGGTGCCGTCCTCGCCGTTGGGCTTGGTGGCGAACTCGACCCGCAGGTCGGGCAGCGACTCCACGTCGGGCAGCAGCCACGGCTCGGAACCGTTGGCGACGTAGTTGTCGGACAGCAGGATCACCGGGGTGCGGTAGGTGAGCGCGATCCGGGCCGCCTCCAGCGCCGCGAAGAAGCAGTCCGACGGCGACCGGGGCGCGATCACCGCGACCGGCGCCTCGCCGTGCCGGCCGTAGAGCGCCATGTTGAGGTCGGCCTGCTCGGTCTTGGTCGGCATGCCGGTCGACGGGCCGGCGCGCTGCACGTCCACGATCACCAGCGGCAGCTCCAGCGCCACCGCGAGCGAGATCGTCTCGCTCTTGAGCGCCACGCCGGGGCCGCTGGTGGTGGTCACCCCGAGCGACCCGCCGTAGGAGGCGCCCAGCGCGGCGCCGACGGCGGCGATCTCGTCCTCGGCCTGCACTGTGAGAACGCCGAAGCGCTTGTGCTTGCTCAGCTCGTGCAGGATGTCCGACGCGGGCGTGATCGGGTACGCGCCGAGGAAGACCGGAAGCCCGGAGCGGACCCCGGCGGCGACCAGCCCCAGCGAGAGGGCCGCGTTGCCGGTGATGTTGCGGTAGGTGCCCGGCTTCATCTTGGCCGGCTTGACCTCGTAGCGGACAGCGAAGTCCTCGGTGGTCTCGCCGAAGTTCCAGCCAGCCTTGAAGGCGGCGACGTTCGCGGCGACCAGCTCCGGGCGGGCCGCGAACTTGCGCTCCAGGAAGCGCAGCGTCGACTCGTAGGGCCGGGAGTACATCCAGGAGAGCAGGCCGAGCGCGAACATGTTCTTCGACCGCTCGGCGTCCTTCTTGGACACCTGGTGGGCAGCGAGCGCGCCAACGGTCATCGAGGTCAGCGCCACCGGGTGCACCACGTAACCGGCCAGCGAGTCGTCGTCCAGCGGGCTGCTCTGGTAACCGACCTTGGCGAGGTTGCGCTTGGTGAACTCGTCGGTGTTGACGATGATGTCCGCGCCGCGCGGCAGATCGGCCAGGTTGGCCTTGAGTGCCGCCGGGTTCATCGCCACCAGCACGTTGGGCGCGTCGCCCGGCGTGAGGATGTCGTAGTCGGCGAAGTGCACCTGGAAGCTCGACACGCCGGGCAGGGTGCCGGCGGGAGCCCGGATCTCGGCGGGGAAGTTTGGCAGTGTGGAGATGTCGTTGCCGAGCTGCGCCGTCTCCGAGGTGAACCGGTCGCCGGTCAGCTGCATGCCGTCGCCGGAGTCACCGGCGAACCGGATGACCACTCGGTCGAGTTGACGGATCTGCTTGGTCACTGTGCCACCTTCGTTCGCGACTGCGGGGCTTGCCCGGCCACGGAACCTCCTCGACGCAACGCTTCACCGCACCGCCCCAGGCTGGTCCGGCCGCTGTCGTTCCTCTCCTGAGAGCCTACGTCTAAGGGGGCCCTAACCATCCCCGGAGGGTTGCCTACTGGGGACGGATCTGGATGCGAAATGCCCGCCTTTGCGGGGTTACGCACCGCCCGCCGTAATTCAGATCACCACCCGGTCGCGCCGACGACCCCGGTCGCGCGGGCCGGGGTCGTCCGTCGATCAGTCGGCGGGGTTGGGCGCGGGCTCGGGCGGCGGGCCGCCGAGCCGGCGCCGCAGCGAGGTCGTGGCCAGCGTGAGGGCCAGCACCACCAGCAGCGTGGAGACCGCGATCAGGATGACAGCGGTGCGCTGAACCGACGTCAACCCGCCGTCTCCGGTCGTGGCACCGGCGGGCAGTACGCCCTGCGAGCCGGTCGGCGCGGGTGGGGAGACCACCGGCGTGGCCAGTGCGGCTGCCGCGGTGATCCGGAAGCTCATCTGCACCCGCCGGGTCGGGCCGCTGCGTGGATCGAGTTGCCCGATCACGGCACCGGACAGCGGCGCTTCCCGCTGAGCCTGCGGCGTCGCCTCCACCGGCAGCTGCACCTCGGCGGTCGTGCCCGCCAGCACCAGGCCGGCGTCGCAGCGGGTACGCGTCGGGTCGACCGCCACGCAGCCGAGCGGTGGGGTCGGCACTGTCACCCCGGCCGGCAGGACGACGTCGACCCGGCCGGCGGCGTCCACCGCGCCGGTGTTGCCCAGCCGGAGTGTGAGGGTGCTGGGGCCGCCGCTGATGTCGAAGACCACCTCGTCGGCGGCGAGCGCGATCCCGGGCACCGGCGGGCCCGCTGGGAAGAGCACCGCGAAGCCCTGGTCGTCGGTCGCCTCCCCTTCCGCTCCCGGCGCGTCCGCGATGACCTGGACGGCGCCGCTGAGCGGCATCTGCTTCCACGCCGTGCCGGCGACCCGCAGCCGCAGCACGGTGCTGAACCGGACGCCCGCTCCGGCGGTCCAGGCACCGCACCGGTACGTCCCACCACCGGCGGCGGCGCAGCCCTTCGTGCCGGCGTCGGTCAGCCCGACGGGCAGCGTGTACGAGAGTCGGATCTGTTCCGTTGTGGTGCCGGTGTTGTGCACGGTGACCTGGAGGGTGGCGGCCATGCTCGGCGTGTTCCAGTACGCCTCGGTGAGGGTGACGTCGCCGGTGGTGACCTGCACGCCCAGCGGGCTCTGCGGCGGCGGCGCCGAACCCGGGGCGGGCGGGCGGACCGTCGGCCCCGGCGGTGTCGGCGGGGCGGGGGGCGCCGTCGGTGGCACCGGGGGAGCCGGGCTGGGCGGTCGGGTGGTGGCGTCCGGCGCGGGCGCGACGGTGGTCGGTGCCGGCGGGATCTCCGGGGCGGTGGTCACCGGTGCCGGTGGTGTCGTCTCCGGTGGTGGCGCGGAGGTCTCCGGCGCCGGGCCGGTCGGCTCCGGTTCACCGCCCGGGTCCTCGGTCGGGGTGGGCTCCTCCGCCGGTGTGGTCGGGGGCTCCTCGCCTCCCGGCTCGTTGACCGGCTCGGCCGAGGTCGCGACCGGCTCCGCGTCCGGTGCGGCCGCGCTGGCCCAGGCCGGCCCCACGGCGAGCGCCGTGAGCAGGCCGAGCGCGAGCGCGGTCGCCAGCAGGGGCGTGGAACGTCGCCCCTCCGCCCGGTTACCGGGCGATGTCTTCACGCGGGACATCAATCCTCCGGTGACATGGGTGGGTGTCCAGTATTCGGTAACAGTTGCCCCGGGGCACTAGTCCCATGCGAAACAAATTCGTAACGTGTTTGGGACGACCCGTCCGGGCGGACGGTAGGCTGCCGACTGTGAACGGATACCTGGGCTCGTACGCGACGCTCGGGCTCCTGCTGCTCGCCAGCGTTCTCTTCTTCGTTACGGCGTTCTCGGCGAACCGGGTGTTACGCCCGGCGCGTCCGGCCGACCCGCCGGGCAAGCGGGCCAGCTACGAGTGCGGGCTCGACCCGGTCGGTGCCGACTGGGCGCAGATGCAGATCCGCTACTACGTGTACGCCTACCTCTACGTGCTGTTCGCGGTCGAGGCGGTGTTCCTCTTCCCCTGGGCGGTGGTCTTCGACCGGCCCGGCTTCGGTCTGGTGACGGTGGTGGAGATGGCGGTGTTCGTGGCCGTGCTGGCGCTCGGCATCCTCTACGCCTGGCGTAGGAACATCCTCCGCTGGACCTGAGCGCCACTGCTTCCGGCGATCGTGTCGGTCCCTCGGACCGTTCGCTGTCGGTTACGGCGACGACCGGTCAGGCGAGGCCCCGGCGGGTGGCGGTGGGCGGGCGGTCGCCTCGGATCGAGGCCACCATGTCCAGCACCCGGCGGGTCGGGCCGACCTGGTGGGCCCGGAAGACCCGGGCACCCAACCAGGCCGAGACGGCCGTCGCGGAGAGCGTCCCCTCCAGCCGTTCGGCCACCGGCAGGCCCAGCGTCTCCCCGATGAAGTCCTTGTTGGAGAGCGCCACCAGCACCGGCCAGCCGGTAGCGGTCAGCTCGTCCAGTCGGCGGGTGATCTCCAGCGAGTGCCGGGTGTTCTTACCGAAGTCGTGCGCCGGGTCGATGAGGATGCCGTCGGGGCGTACCCCTGCCGCCACCGCGCGCTCGGCGAGCCCGGTCACCGTCGCGACCACGTCGGCGACCACGTCGGTGAAGGCGGCCCGGTGCGGCCTGGTCCGCGGCGTCAGCCCGCCGGCGTGCGAACAGACCAGGCCGGCACCGGTCTGCGCGGCCACCCGGACCAACGCCGGGTCGGCGCCCGACCAGGTGTCGTTGAGGAGGTCGGCGCCGGCCGCCACGGCCTCCGTCGCCACCTCGGCCCGCCAGGTGTCGATGGAGATCACGACGTCCGGAAACGCGGCTCGGACGGCGGCGATGGTGTCCACCGTGCGCCGGATCTCCTCGGCGACGTCCACGTCCGCGCCGGGGCCGGCCTTGACGCCGCCGATGTCGATGATGGCCGCGCCCTCGTACACCGCCCGCTCCACCGCGCGCAGAGCGCTGTCGGCGGCGTAGGTGGCCCCGCGGTCGAAGAACGAGTCCGGCGTGCGGTTGATGATCGCCATCACCACCAGCTCGCCGGGGGCGAACGTGTGCCCACCCAGCCGAAGCGCCCCGGCCATGCCCGCCTCCTGCAAGTTCACGCCGCCGCCGCCGCGTCGGCCGGTCCCGACGCTAGCCGGTCGCCCGTCCACCATCCCGGGCGGGCGTCGGCACCGATCGTGATCGAGGCGGGTGGCGGGGTCGCTCCCGGCCGGCTGCCATGCCACGATCAGTACATGGGTCAGCTTCTGCTCCTTCTGGTCGTGGCGTTGACAGTCGCAGCGGTGATATTCGGTGTGACGGTGCTGGTCAGCGGGCGTGATCCCGGCCTGGTGCCGGCCGAGCCGGATTCGCAGGCCGTGGCGTTGCCGGGCACCCGCCCGTTGCGTGAATCCGACGTGGGGGCGGTCCGTTTCGACACCGGGTTGCGCGGGTACCGGATGGACCAGGTCGATAAGGCGTTGCGCCGTGCCGCCTACGACATCGGTTACAAGTCCGAGCTGATCGGCGTACTGGAGTCGGAGGTCATCGCCTTGCGTGAGGGGCGCACCGACGACGCGGACGTGCTGCGGCAGGCCCGCGAGCAGTCTGCCAGCAAGGTGACTCCCGCGGACGCGACCGAGCCGGGCGAGGCGGCCTCGGCCCCGGTCGGTTCGACGACTTCCGACCCGTTGCCCGCCGCCAGCTCGTCCCCGACGGATTCCGACGGGGTGGCGCCTGCCGCCGCGCCCGCCGACGGCGAGTCGGCCGATCGTGAGCAGACCGCCGGCACCGACCAGCACGACGCGGTGGTTCGGTCGGAGTCGGCGTGACCGAGCCGGAGGGCGCTGACGATCTTCGCGAGGCGGCCCGACCCGGTGCCGGTGAGGTGACCGCCACGGTGATCGTCGAAGCCCCGGCGGAGCGGGTGTTCGCCGCGCTGCTCGCCTGGGAACGTCAGTCCGACTGGATCCCGTTCACCCGCGTCCGGGTGGTCGAGGGCGACGGCCGCGAGGGCAGCCGGATCGAGGCGGTGACCGCGCTCGGCCGGGCGACGCTGCGCGACGAGATGCTGGTTGTCCGGGTCGACGAGCCGTACGAGATCGGCGTCGTGCACCACGGCCAGCTGCTGCGCGGCCCGGGGGTGCTGCGCTGCACCCAGCTGGACCGGGACCGCACCCAGGTCGTCTGGCACGAGTGGTTCCACCTGCCGGGCGGTCGGGCCGGTCGACTGGCGTGGCCGGTGCTCTGGCCCGGCTCCAAGCTCGGCCTCACCCAGGCGCTGAAGAGGTTTGCCCGTCTGGTCGAGCAGGGCCGGCTGCCCTGACCGGGGAGCCCGGTGCCGGCTGCCAGCCCGGTGCGCGGAAGAGATGCCCGACCCGGTGCCGCCAGGTCACCGCGGCCCGCAGGTCCCGGGCGATCGAGGCGTACTCGTGGAAGGCCACCCGGACCGGGTTGTAGCTGCCGACGTTCTTGGTCAGGCCGTACACGCAACGTTCCCCTTCCGGCGCGAACGACCCGAAGAGCCGGTCCCAGACGATCAGGATGCCGCCGAAGTTGCGGTCCAGGTAGCTGCCCTGCGACGCGTGGTGCACCCGGTGGTGCGACGGGGTGTTGAACACAGCCTCGTACCAGCGCGGCATCTTCTCGATCCGCTCGGTGTGGATCCAGAACTGGTAGAGCAGGTTGACCGAGCCACAGAACGCGACAACGGCCGGGTGGACGCCGGCCAGGATCAGCGGGATGTAGAACACCCAACTGGTCAGGCCGGTCCACGGCTGGCGCAGCGCGGTGGAGAGGTTGAACCGCTGCGACGAGTGGTGCACCACGTGCGAGGCCCAGAGGATGCGGATCACGTGGTGGCCGCGGTGCGACCAGTAGTAGCAGAAGTCCTGCGCGAGCAGGATCAGCGGCCAGGTCCACCAGAGCTCGGCGACCCGCAGTGGGGTGAGCGCGTAGAGCAGCGCGTACGCGGCGGCGATCGGCACCTTCCAGAGCAGGTCGGCGAAAATGCTTCCCAGCCCCATCGTCAGGCTGGTCGCGGTGTCGGCGCCGCCGTAGCCGACCTCGTCGTCGTCGCGGTGCAGCAGGTAGGAGATTCGCTCCAACACGATGAGAAGCACGAAGGCCGGGATCGACCAGGCGATGACGTCCGGGAACTCCTTCACCGCGCGGCCTCCGCTCGCCGTCACCGGTCGGGGCGCACCGTCGGGTGACCTCGACCTACCGGTCGGTAACAAGCACCATAGGCAGCCGGGCGGCCGGTGGCAATGGGGTGTCGGACGGATGCCCTAGCGTGTACCAGGTGACTGACCTGGTGATCGGCGCCGACGGGCTGGCTCGCTGCGCCTGGGGGTCGAGCACCCCCGACTACGCCGTCTACCACGACACCGAGTGGGGGCGACCGCTGCGCGGAGACGACGCGCTCTACGAGCGGATGACGCTGGAGGCGTTCCAGTCCGGGTTGTCCTGGCTGACCATCCTGCGCAAGCGTCCGGCGTTCCGACTGGCCTTCGACGAGTTCCACATCCCGACCGTCGCCCGCTACGACGATGCCGACGTCACCCGGCTGCTCGCCGACGCCGGCATCGTCCGCAACCGGGCCAAGATCGAGGCGGCGATCGCCAACGCCCGCGCCGCACTGGAGCTGCCGGAGGGCCTCTCCGCGCTGCTCTGGTCCTTCGCGCCGGAGCCCCGGCCGACTCGCCCCGCCTCGTTCGCCGAGCTGGCGCCGATCACCCCGGAGTCGACGGCGATGGCCAAGGCACTCAAGAAGCGCGGCTTCCGGTTCGTCGGCCCGACCACCGCGTACGCGCTGATGCAAGCCACCGGGATGGTCGACGATCACATCGTCGGCTGTCACGTCACCGTCCCACCGGCGGCGTGATGAGATGGCAGGCATGACGACCGAGACCGCGCACCGGGCCGGTGCGGCCGGCAACGCCGACGGGATGGGCACCTGGGCCGTGCTGCTGCCCGCCGAACGGTACGACGCCGAGCGGCTCGTACACCACGACACGCTGGAGCTGACCGGGCTGACCGACGTCGCCCGGCCAGGGCCGGGCGACCAGGTGGCAGTGCTGGTCGACGCGCCGCCCCGGCTGGTGGCCCTCGGCCGGGTCACCGAGCCGGGACGACGCCACCGCGAGGACCCGGACGACCCGCAGTCCCCGGTCGAGCCGGGCACGCTCGTCGTCGCGTACACCCGGCGGGCCTTCGACGAGCCGGTGCCGGCCGACCTGCTGACGCTCGACGGGCCGGTGACCGCCGTGGAGCCGGCGGCCTTCCGGGCGCTGGCCGACCAGCTCGGCCCGCCCCCGGTGCGCCGCACCTGGCTGGTCAGCCTCGACCTGCCGATCGAGGCCGACACGCCGGCCGAGGCGGTACGGCTCTTCTGGTCCTACGTGCAGGAGCTGGGCCCGCGTGAGCTGCCCGCCTTCGTCTCGCCGGCCGGCGACGAGCTGGCCATGCAGGCGTTCGTGCTGGGCGAGCAGGCCAACCAGGACCCGGAAGAGGACGATTAGAAGAGCTTGTCCACCCGTCCCCGCCAGTCGGCGAGGACCGGGCCCGGGTCGGTGTCCAGCACCCGTTCCAGCAGCGTGGCGTAGACGTCTCGGAAGTCCGTCGTGTATTTCAGGTCGCCGTCGTCGAGGTCGGTGAGGCTCGGCGGTGCGCCGTGCCAGCCGCCCCGGACGCCCGCGCCGAGCAGCAGCACATCCGAGGCGGTGCCGTGGTCGGTGCCGTCGGAGGCGTTGGCGCGTACCCGACGGCCGAACTCGGAGTAGACCGCCACCACCACCTTCCGGCCCGCCTCGGTGCGACTCATCCGGTCGGCGAACCCGGTCAACGCCCGGTCCAGCTGACCCAGCAGCACCGCCTGCAACTGCTTCTCGTCGGCGTGCGTGTCGAAGCCGCCCAGCGACACCGAGAAGACCCGGGTGGACACTCCCGCCTCGACGCACTGCGCGACCAGGTCCAGTTGGGCGTCCAGCGGAGTCTTCGCCCCGCCGGTGGCGGTCGCCGGAGCCTGCTCGCCGTCCGGGTCTGCCATGTCCGGGTTGTCGGAGTCGCGGACCTGGCGGATCATCTCGTCCACCGACCGCAGGTCGGCGAAGCAGGTGGCGGCCCGGGCTCGCGCGGCGGACTCACCCGGCTCGGCGGCCCCGAACGCGGTCAGCGTCTGCGCCGACAGCCCCTTGGCTGCCTTCCGGTCGGTCACCGGCACTGCCGCACCGGCGCTCTGCGCCCCGGCCAGCAGCGGCGGCAGCGCCGGCTCGAAGGAGACCGCCAGCCGGGGGTCGCCACCGGCGCCGTCCAGCCACCGCCCGAGCCAGCCGGTGTTGCCGGGCCGGTCCGGTTGCGCCGTGTGCCAGATGTCCATCGAACGGAAGTGGCTGCGGTCCGGCTTCGGGTAGCCGACCCCACGCACGATCGCCAACCCACCGCCGGACCAGCGCTGGTGCAGGCCGGCCAGCGCCGGGTTGAGGCCGAAGTCGTCGTCCAACCGCTGCACCTCCCCGTCCGGGTACGTGAGCTCCGGTCGAGCCGCCCGGTAGGCCGGGTCGCCGTACGGGATGACCGTGTTGAGGCCGTCATTGCCGCCGTAGAGGGTCACCAGCACCAGCGTGCGGGACTGCGGGTCCCGGTCTCCGCTGGTGTCCAGCAGGTCCCGCAGGCTGTACGCGCCGGCCCCGGCAGCCAACGCGCCAGCGCCGACCACTCCACTGGTCAGCAGGAACCTGCGTCGGGTCAGGGTGTCCATGTCGACTCTCCGCTCAGCTGACTGTGTATTCGGGGCTGACCAGGCCGGCGGCCAGCAACGTGCGGGGCTCACCGGCCAGCGGGGTGAGAGCGGCGCGGGTGCGCGCGCCCCAGCCGTCGACCACGAGCAGTCGGGCCAGCGCGTCCGGTCGCCCGGGGGTGGGCGCGGCGGTCAGCCGGGCCAGCACCGCTGGAGCCGTGGCGGCGGCGAGCACCCCGGCCGTCCGCAGCCGCGCCTGTAACGACGAGGTGGTCAGCCAGGCGGACCCGGCCGGCCAACCGCCCACGCTGGGTGGACGCAACGGCACCTGGTCGAGCGCGTTCAGACCCGCCAGCAGTTGTCTGCGTTGCTGCTCGGGCAGCGCGGACGGTCGGATACCGAGTTGCCGCAGCGCACCGACCAACCACTCCACCGGCTGCTTCACCAGCGTGCCCCGGGTCTGCGCGAAGGCCGGTGCGGAGAAGAGCGCGCGTAGGGTCGCGATGGTGTCCGCGCCGGCCAGGCCGTCCGGGGCCGGGGTCTCGGTGCCGGCATAGCGGAACCAGAGCCGACCGGCCACGAAGGTCGCGGCCGCCGGTTGGGCGGCCAGCAGGCCGGCGTACGTCTCGGCGTCGAACCGGCCGCTCTGCCCGAGGATGCTCTTCTCGCCACTGTCGTGTCGGCGGGCCTCGAAGCGGGCCGCACCGGTGCGCCTGTCGACCACCCAGCCGGTCAGGGCCCGCGCGCCGGCCTTCACGTCGGCCTCGCTGTAGGCGCGGATGCCGAGGGTGAACAGCTCCATCAGCTCGCGGGCCAGGTTCTCGTTCGGCGCCTTGCGGGTGTTCTTCTGCCCGTCCAGCCAGACGATCAGGGCGGGGTCGCGCACCATCGCGGCGACCAGCGGGCCCAGCGGCCCACGACCGTGCCGGCGCAGCGTCTCCAACTGGCCCACCATCAGGCGCGCCGACTTGACCTTCTGGGCGCTGGTCGCCCAGTGCCCGTGCCAGAAGAAGACCAACTTCTCGGTCAGCCCGTCCTCGGCGGTCACCATCCGGTCCAGCCACCACTCGGTGACCTGCTGGAGTTGCCTGCGGCGCTCCGCGTTGGCCTGCTGCCGTTGCTCGCGGGTGGAGTCCTTGGTCAGCCCGGCGTACGGGTCCGGGGGCAGCGTCGGAACCGGCGTGGCCGCCGCACCCCGGTCCGTCGCGGGCGGGGTGAGCAGCCGGTCCAGCGTCGCCGCCGTCCCGGCCCGCTCGGCCGCGTCCACCTCGTCGGCGGTCGGCCCGAAGGTGGCCCGGCGCAGCAGGTGCGCCACCGCTTCACGATCGCTCATACCGGCCGACGCTAGGCGGCCCGTGTTCGAGGACGGTAAGGGCGGCGTCCGGATCGCGTTCAGCGTCCCTCGAAGACCGGTTTCTGCTTGCCGACGAAGGCGAGGGTGGCCGCCCGGTGGTCGGCGGTGGCGCCGCAGATCGCCTGGGCCTGCGCCTCGGCGGCGAGGGCGTCGGCGAGGGTGCCGGCGTCGGCGATGGAGAGCTGTCGCTTGATCGCCCCGTACGCGACGGTCGGGCCGGCGGCGAGGCGGGCGGCCAGCTCCTGGGCGACGGGCAGGACCTGCTCGTCGTCGTCCGTCAACCGGTTGAGCAGGCCCAACCGGCAGGCCTCCTCGGCGCGGACCGGCTCGGCCAGCATCAGCAGCTCCACCGCCTTGGCGTGCCCGACCAGTCGCGGCAACGTCCAGGAGGCGCCGGTGTCGGCGGCGAGACCGACCTTGGCGAAGGCCATCAGGAAACTCGTGGTCGGACCGCCGATGCGGATGTCGGCCAGGAACGCCAACGACGCGCCCGCCCCGGCGGCCATCCCGCGGACCGCGGCGATCACCGGCTTGGGCAGGTTGGCGAGCCGGGCGGCAATCGGGTTGTAGTGCGCCCGCACGGTGCCCAGCGGATCATTGCCGGAGTTTTCCAGGGTGGCCACGTGCTCGCGCAGGTCCTGCCCGGCGCTGAACGACCCGCCGGCCCCGGCCAGGACGACCGCTCGGCAGGACCGGTCGGTCTCCAGCTCGGCGAGGGCGTCGCGCAGCGCCTCCTTGAGCGCCACGTCGAGCGCGTTCATCGCCTTCGGCCGGTTCAGCGTGAGGGTGACGACGGCATCGGTCCGGTCGACCAGCAGCGGCTCGGTCACGTGTCTAACGACCCTTCTGTCGGACGATGCGGTTGCCGGCGTCGAGGCACTGTTCGACGTACCGGTCGGCGGCCGGACGCAGGCGGGCCGCGTGCCGGTCGAAGAAACTGGCCGCGGCGGTGCCGGGCCACCGCTCGGGCAGCAGCGCCGGGGGCAACTGCGGATCCTGGAAGAGGAACGTACGCCAGGCGTGCACGAGGCGGAACCGCGTCGCGTACGCCTCCTCGTCGCTGCTGCGTACGGTGACCGCGGCGAGCAGCGGGCGCTGGTCCGCGACGAACCGCTCGTAGGCGCGGCCGATCTCGGCCAGGTTCCAGGCGCGTCGGACCACGCCCATCGCGCCGGGGGTGCCGGAGAAGTGCGAGGCGGTGAACCGCTCGAACCGGATGCCGGTCTCGGCGAGGAGCAGGTCGACATCCTCGGCGGGGCGGGTGGCGACCCAGGTCTGCTCGTCGAGCGTCCCGTAGCCGAGGAAGCTCAGGTTGGCGGCGAGCCGCTGGCGGTCCCGCCGGGAGCCCGGGGCCTCCAACACCAGCAGATCGAACCGGCCGTCCCAGGTGACCCGGCCGGTCCGGTAGATCCGGGCAGCTGCCTCGTCGAGTCGGCGGGCAGCTTTCGGTGTGATCGAATATCCGGGTCCGGAGACCAACCGGAGGGGCTCGAGCCAGCCTTGGCGCACCATCCGGGAGACGGCGGTGCGAACTGCTGGCGGTGCGATTCCCAGCGGTGCCAGTAGCTTGACCAGGGCAGCAACCGGTGCCCGGCCACCCCTCGGACGGAGGTGGTCGCCGTACAGGTCGAAGAGTGCCGACCGTGCCTGCATGACCGCACATTGTGACAGGCCTTCTCAAGATAAGCTAGATGCTGTTACATCAATGCTGCTCCGGTTTGGGTCCGGCGGTGTTCATCAGGGAAAATCGTTTGTTGACACCCCCGCGACCGTTGCGGGTGGTCGTGACGAAGTGGCTGTGGGGCAACCCACCGACCCTGGTGTAGGTCTGAGGGGAGACAACATGGCGGCGATGAAGCCGCGGACGGGCGACGGTCCGCTGGAAGTCACCAAGGAGGGGCGGGGCATCGTCATGCGGGTCCCGCTGGAGGGCGGTGGCCGGCTCGTCGTCGAGATGACTCCCGACGAGGCCAACGCGCTCGGTGACGCACTGAAGGCAGCGGCCGGCTGAGTAAGGAGTGCTCCGGGCGGCTCAGGCCGCCCGGAACGTTCTTCAGGCCCTGAGCCACCGGAACCACCGGTGGCTCAGGGCCTTCAACGCTGCGGGCAGGCAGGTTGGCCGCCGACCCGCGACACTTTCCTGGAGGTGCGGTTCCGCGTGCTCGCCATTCGTCTGATCGCCGAGCCCGACCGGCTCGACGTCCTCGTTCTGCCCGTCCGCTCCGCCGATTCGACGGCGGAAGGTGACACCTCGGCCGAGCCGGTACCGACCGCCGTGGCGGGCCCGGACGGCACGGCTGACGAGGCGACAGCGCTGGTGTCAGCGGCCCGGCTGACCGGCCGAGCCGGCGAGATCCACACCCAGCTGCGCCCCGGGCGTACCCCCGGTCGGCTGCTACTGCTCGGCATCGGCGACGGCGACGAGGCGGCCTGGCGGGCGGCCGGCGCGGCCCTGGCCCGCTCAGCCTCAGCTGAGACGCATATCACCATCGCGCTGCCGGCCGAGGTGACAGCTGCCGCGGTTCGCGGGTTGACCGAGGGGCTGCTGCTCGCCCCGTACCGCTTCCGGCTCACCGAGGCCGGCGACCGACCGGCGCTCACCGGCGTCGACCTGCTGCTCGACGACCCCACCGGGTACGAGGACACCGTCGCCACGGCCCGAACCACGGCCGCGATGACGCATCTCGCCCGGGACCTGACCAACACCCCCTCCTCGGTGAAGACCCCGCAGTGGTTCGCCGACCAGGTGGCCTCCGCCGCAGCCGACCTTCCGGACCTGCGGCTGCGGGTCCGTGGCCCGGCCGAGCTGACCACCGAGGGCTTCGGCGGGATCCTCGCCGTGGGCGGCGGCTCCGCCAGCGGACCGCGGCTGGTCGAGTTGGACTGGCACCCCGCCAACGCGCGCACCCACGTGGTGCTGATCGGCAAGGGCATCACCTTCGACACCGGCGGCATCTCGATCAAGCCGGTGGCGTCGATGAAGCTGATGCGCAAGGACATGGCCGGCGCGGCTGCGGTCGTCGCCGCCACGGTGGGTGCCGCCGCGCTGCGGCTGCCGGTCCGGATCACCACGTTGGCCCCGCTGGCCGAGAACATGGTCAGCGGCTCGGCGTTCCGCCCCGGCGACGTGATCCGGCACTACGGCGGTACGACCAGCGAGACGACCAACTCCGACGCCGAGGGTCGCCTGGTCCTCGCCGACGCGCTGGCGTACGCGGTGCAGCAGCTCAAACCGGACCTGCTGCTCGACCTGGCCACGCTCACCGGCGCGAACTCGGTGGCGCTCGGCAAGCGCACCGCCGCCCTGTACAGCGAGAACGACGAACTGGCCGCCAGCGTGCTGGCGGCGGCCGAGGCGGCCGGCGAGTCGGCGTGGCGGATGCCGCTGCACACCGACTACATCGAGTACCTCGGCAGCGAGATCGCCGACCTCTACAGCGCGCCCACCCAGGGTGCCGGCTCGGTGCTGGCCGCGCTCTACCTGCGCGAGTTCACCGGTGAACTACGAGATCGCTGGCTGCACCTGGACATGTCCGCCCCGTCCTGGGCCGACGGAGACCAGGCCGAGGTCAGCCGCGGCGCCACCGGTTGGGGCGTCCGCTCGCTGCTGCGCTGGCTCGCCGACGTCAACTAAGGTGCGGGTCAGAGCCTCGGCGCAACCGGGGCTCTGACCCGTCCTGGGCTCGAATCAGCACTTCACCGCGGCGAGCAGCCCGTGCCCGACCGGAAGCAGCGCGGGGATCCAGTGCTCCGACTCCCGGACCGCTTTGATCGTTTCGCGAACCGTCACCGTCTCCGCGTCCCGGGCGGACGGGTCTCCGATCCGGCCGCTGGCCAGCACACCGTTGAGCGCCAGCACACCCCCTGGGCGCAACAGTCGCAGCGCCGCCTCCACGCAGGCGTGGAAGCCGGTCGCCTCCGCGTCCACGAAGACCAGGTCGTACGCGCCGTCGGCGAGCCGGGGCAGCACGTCGAGCGCCCGACCGGTGATGATCCGGGTACGCCCGGCCGCGAAACCCGCCTCGGCGAAGATCCGTCGGGCGATCCGCTGGTGCTCCACCTCCACGTCGATGGTGGTGAGCACGCCGTCGACGCGCATGCCGCGCAGCAACCAGACACCGCTGACCCCGGTGCCGGTGCCGATCTCCACCACCGCACGGGCGTTGCCGGCGGCGGCCAGCAGCCGCAGCGCCGCCCCCGCGCCGGGCGTGACCGCGTCGAGGCCGACCTCCCGGGCCAGGCTGCGGGCGGTACGCAGAACGAGATCCTCGGTGACGTACGACTCGGCGAAATGCTGGGCCTGTGTCGTCGAACTGCCGGAACCGGCGACCGTGGCGATGGGGCACCTCCGGGGGCGGTGCGTGGTGCGGGGGCGGGTTGGCACTGTGAGCGTAGAGGCGACAGTCCTGGGGCGCGCAGCCGCGCCTCCGCCCGGAGCGATCACCGGGGCAACCGCTGACTGCACCGCGTCCATCCGTGCAATCCTGGAGGCGGTATCCCGTCAGCCGCGACCAGACCGGCCCGTGGCCGGGCGACGCGGCACGGGATCCGGGGACGGACTGGGAGGCACCACGTGACCGACGGCTGGGACTGGCGCCGGGGCGGTGAGACTCCGGCTCCGGCGCGACCGCCCGGGGCAGGAGCCCCGTCGGTGGGGCCGCCGACCATGCCGGGGGCTGACCGCCCGCCCCTCGGCCCGCCAGGCAGCGGGCCGGCACCGGGCTGGCCGGCGTCTTCCGGCGGACCGACACCCGCCTGGCCGCCGTCTTCCGGCGGACCGACACCGGCCTGGCCGACGTCGGCTTCGGGCGGGCCCGGCTCTGCCGATGCGTCGGCCTGGTGGTCGGACGCGCTCGCCGACCCCTGGCGCGACCCGGCGGCCCCGACCGCTGTGGTGGTGCCCGGGGTGGTGGCTCCCGGCGCCGAGCCCGAGCCGGTCACCGACCCTGATGCGCCGGGCCGGCCGACACTGCGCCACCTGTTGCTCATTCCCGTGATCACCGCGCTGCTGGCCGGCACCCTCGGCGGTGCGTTGGGCTACGCGTTCGCGGTGCGCGGCGGCGCTGGTGCGGCGGTCCTCGGCGGTGCGCCCGCAGAGGTGCCGGCGCTGGCGCAGCGCAAACCGGAGTCGCTGGCCGGGGTCGCCGAACGGGTCCTGCCCAGTGTGGTCACCGTACGGGTGAGCAGCCTCGGCGGGACCAGTGAGGGCTCCGGTTTCATCGCCACCACCGACGGCCATGTGATCACCAACGACCATGTGGTGGCCGGCGGCACCGGCAAGGCATCGGTGGTCTTCAACGACGGCAGCACCGCGCCGGCGACCATCGTCGGCCAGGACGCGGAGTCGGACATCGCGGTGATCAAGGTGAGTCGTCCCGGGTTGCGACCCGTGGAGTTCGGCGACTCCGACGCGCTGGCGGTCGGCGACCCCGTCCTCGCCATCGGCTCGCCGTTGTCGCTGGCCAACACGGTCACCGCCGGCATCGTGAGTGCGCTGGACCGGACGATGCAGGCCGGTGAGCCGGGCGGCCCGGTGCGTTACTACGCGGCCATCCAGACCGACGCCGCCGTCAACCACGGCAACTCGGGCGGCCCACTCGTCGACGGCGCGGGCCGGGTGGTCGGAGTGAACTCCACCATCAAGTCACTGGTCGCCGAGGGGCAGGAGGCCGGAAACATCGGGCTCGCCTTCGCCATTCCGATCAATCAGGCCAAGCGGGTGACCCAGGACATCATCGGCACCGGCAAGGCCCGGCGTACGGTGATCGGCGCGCGGGCGGACGGCCCGACCGGGGTCGTCGGGGGCGGTCTGCGGCTGGCCGAGGTGGAGCCGTCCGGCCCTGCGGACGGCGCCGGACTGAAGGTCGGTGACGTGATCCTCAAGATCAACGGGCGGCCGATGACCGAGCCGACGGATCTGACCGCGTTGGTCCGCAAGTACGCGCCGGGTTCGATCGTGACCGTCGAGTATCGGCGGGGCTCTGCCCGGCAGAACACCTCGGTAACTCTCGCCGCGGACGCGAAGTGACTCAGCGCGGAAGTGAAGTGAACAGCGGCGCACCCCTTGCCCGAAAGCCGTCCACCGTGCGTAGTCTTGCTGCTGACGCCGAGAGGAGGCCCGCGGGATGCTCGACAACCTGAACTGGTGGGAGATCGGTGCGCTGCTGCTCCTGGCGCTGTTGATCTTCGGTGACCGGCTTCCCGCCGTGATCACCGACGGCCTGCGGTTGGTGCGAAACCTGCGCAACATGGCCCGCAACGCCACCGGTGACCTGAGCCGTGAGCTGGGCACCGACATCCAGCTGGAAGACCTGCACCCGAAGGCGTTCATCCGCAAGCACCTCCTCAGCGAGGAGGACGAGGCGGCGATCCGCAAGCCGTTGCAGGGCGTCTACGACAACCTGCGCGCGGACGTCAGCGGCGTGCACAACGACCTGAAGGACGTGGCCAACGCCGCCGACCTGCGGTCGAACGGAAATTCGCCCGCCAGCACGGCCACCAGCACTGCCTCGGCCCCGGCCCCTCGGGCCAGCTACGACGACGCCACCTGACCGACCCGCCCCCGGGGCCCCGCGCTTGCCTTGATCAACTCGGTTTTCAGGAAGTCGGCCCGTCAAACGGCGCGGGATGCCCCGATTTCCAGAAACCCGAGTCGACCATGCGGCCAGGGCCTGGCGGACTACGGACCGGTCAGCGACCGGCGGGCTTGAGACCGAGTGGCTTGCCGAGCAGCGATTCGCGGCGCAGGGCGAGCCGGTCGGCGACCGTGCCGAGCGCCTGAGCGGCCGGGGACTCCGGCTCGGCCAGCACGATCGGGTTGCCGGCGTCGCCGGCCTCGCGGACCCGGGTGTCCAGAGGGATCTGACCGAGCAGCGGCACCTGCGCGCCGATGGTCCGGCTCAGCGACTGGGCCACCGCCTCACCGCCGCCGGCGCCGAAGATCTCCATCCGGGAGCCGTCCGGCAACTCCAGCCAGGACATGTTCTCGATCACGCCGACCACCCGCTGGTGGGTCTGCAGGGCGATCGCCCCGGCCCGCTCCGCGACCTCGGCGGCGGCGGTCTGCGGGGTGGTGACGATCAGGATCTCCGAGTTGGGCAGCAACTGGGCCAGCGAGATGGCCACGTCACCGGTGCCCGGCGGCAGGTCGAGCAGGAGCACGTCCAGGTCGCCCCAGTAGACGTCGGCCAGGAACTGCTGCAACGCCCGGTGCAGCATCGGGCCGCGCCACACGACTGCGGCGTTGCCGGACGTGAACATGCCAATCGAGATCACCTTCACGCCGTGCGACTGCGGCGGCATGATCATGTCTTCGACCCGGGTGGGTCGTGCCTCGGTGCCGAGCATCCGAGGCACCGAGTGGCCGTAGATGTCGGCGTCGACGACCCCGACGGAGAGCCCACGGGCGGCGAGCGCCGCCGCCAGGTTGACGGTGACGCTGGACTTGCCGACGCCACCCTTGCCGCTGGCCACCGCGTACACACGAGTGCGCGAGCCGGGCTGGGCGAACGGGATGACGGGCTCCTCGGTGGCGCCGCCGCCGCGCAGCTGCGACTGCAGCGACTGCCGCTGCTCGGGGGTCATCACCCCGAAGTCGATCTCAACGCCGGTGACTCCGGGCACCGAGGCGACGGCGGCGGTGATGTCCGTACGCAGCTTGTCCTTCAGCGGGCAGCCGGCGACGGTGAGCAGTAGCTCGACGCGGACCACACCGCTGGCACCGATCGTGGCGGAGCGGACCATGCCCAGCTCGGTGATGGGCCGGCGGATCTCCGGGTCGTTGACGGTGGCCAGGGCGGCCTGGATCGCGTCCTCGACGGTGCTCACGGGTGCTGACATGCCCGCAATGCTACGTCGCGGGGCATCCGTTGCCGCCGCTGCCCAGCGCGGTGTGAGCCAATCGATGACCCGTCGGTCAGCCCTCCGACCGGCGCGGGCCGGTGCCGTCCGGCCGGGCGTTGCGGGTGAAGTCGCCGTCCAGGTCGTCGCGGGGTTCTTCCAGGCCGACGCCGTCGGTCGGCCGCTGGCCACGTCGCTCCTGCCGGTTGTCCTTCTCCTGCTGGCGGCGCTCCAGTCGCTGCCGGCGTTGCCCCACCTCGTCCAGTTCCTCGGCCAGTCGGGCCAGCTCGGAGCGGAGGAAGTCGCGGGTGGCGACCTCGCCGAGCGCGATCCGCAGGGCCGCGATCTCCCGGGCCAGGTACTCGGTGTCCGCCTTCTGCGCGGTGGCGCGCCGCCGGTCCTCCTCCAGGGCCACCCGGTCCCGGTCGGCCTGCCGGTTCTGGGCCAGCAGGATCAGCGGGGCCGCGTAGCTGGCCTGCAACGACAGCACCAGGGTCAAGAACGTGAAGGTGTACGGGTCGAAGCGCAGGTTCGCCGGGGCGAGGGTGTTCCAGACGAACCAGATCGCGATCACCACAGTCATGACGACGATGAAGTTCGCGGTGCCCATGCCCCGGGCGATGCCCTCGGACCATCGACCGAACGCCTCCGCGTCGAACCGGGGCAGCTTGACGCCCCGGGGCTCGCGTGGCTGGTCGAGGCGCTCCGTCCGACGCTGGTCAGCCATCCGTGCCGTCCAGCGCGGGGTCGGTGGTGCCCGGGGCGACGAGGGCGTCGCGGTCCCGCCAGTCCCGGGGCAGCGAGTGGTCCAGCACGTCGTCCACCGTCACGGCACCGACCAGCCGGTTGTTGCGGTCGATCACCGGCATGGCGACCAGGTCGTAGGTGGCCATCCGGCGGGTGATCTCCGGCAGCGGCGTGGTGGGGCGCAGCGGGTCGATGTCGTTGACCACCACCTTGCCCAGCAGGTCGGCCGGGGGTTCGCGCAGCAGCGCCTGGAAGTGCACCATGCCCAGGTAACGGCCGGTCGGCGTGTTCTGCGGTGCCCGGGTCACGAAGACCTGCGCGGCCACGGCGGGGGAGAGCTGTGGCTCCCGGATCCGGGCCAGCGCCTCGGCGACTGTGGCGTCCGGCGGCAGGATGACCGGCTCCGAGGTCATCACACTGCCTGCCGTGCCGGGGGTGTACTTGAGCAGTTGGCGTACCGGGTCGGCCTCGTCCGGCTCCATCAGGTCCAGCAGCACGTCCTGCTCGGGTGGGGGCAGTTCGTTGAGCAGGTCCGCGGCGTCGTCCGGGTCCATCTCCTCCAGGACGTCGGCGGCCCGCTCCCGGTCGAGGGCGGCGAGAATCTCCACCTGGTCGTGCTCCGGCAGCTCGCTGAGCACGTCGGCCAGTCGTTCGTCGTCCAGCGCGGCGGCGACCTCGTTGCGTCGCGCGTCGGGCAGATCCTGCAACGCGTTCGCCAGGTCGGCGGGGCGCATGTCCTCCAGGACGGCGAGCAGGTTCGCCGTACCCCGGTTGTCGGCGATGCCGCTGAGCCCGCGCACCCGGTCCCACTCGACCTGGTGCAGGTGGCCGCGGCGGCTGAGCCGACCGGTCTGTTCGCGGACGGCGACACGGGTCAGCGACCACTCGCCACCCCGGGTGCACTCCATCGCGACGTCCACGACGGCGCCGGGCTGGCCGCCGGGGTCGAGTTGCACCCGCCGGTCGAGCAGTTCCTGGAGCACCAGCAGCTCGTTCGGACGCTTCTCGAACCGGCGCAGGTTGAGGGTGCCGGAGCCGAGCACGACGGCGTCCGCGTCGATGGAGGTGATCCGGTTGATGGACAGGAAGATCCGACGACGCATCGGCATCTCGGCGACGAGGCCCACCACCTCCGGCGGACGCTTCGTCGCCCGCAGCCGTGCCACGGCGTCACGAACCCGGCCCACCTGATCGCCGTTCGGGTCGAAGACGGCGACTCCGGCGAGACGGGCGATGTAGACCCGGGTCGGCGTACTCACGGGCACCAGCCTAAGCGCCTAGTGTTTATCAACATGTCGACCTTGGCCTACGAGATCGTGGACGTCTTCACCGATCGCCCCTTCGCCGGCAACCCGCTGGCTGTGGTGTTCGGTGCGGAGGCGCTGGCCACCGAGCAGATGCAGGCGCTCGCGTTGGAGTTCAACCTGTCCGAGACGGTGTTCGTGCTGCCGCCGACCCAGGTCGGCGTCACCTACCGGGCCAGGATCTTCACCCCGGTGGAGGAGTTGCCGTTCGCCGGGCACCCCAGTGTCGGTGCGGCGGTCACCGCCTGCCGGCGGGGCATGTTCGGTGTGGGGCAGGTCACCCAGGAGTGCCGGGCCGGTGTGCTGCCGATCGAGGTGACCGCGTCCGGGGCGACGCTGACCGGTGGCGCCCCGACGCTCGGGCCGGAGCTGGACCCGGAGCCGTTGCTGGAGATCGCCGGCCTGGTCGCCGAGGACCACATTGGGCCCGCCCCACGGGTCGCCGGCTGCGGGCTGGAGTTCCCGTACCTGCCGGTGCGTCCGGAGTCGGTGGCCCGCGCGCAGGTGAATGCCGCGGCGGCGCAGCGGTACGGGGTTTCGCACGTCAGCGTCTTCTCCTGGGACGCGGCCGCGCAAACCGCGCACGCCCGGGTCTTCGTGCCGGGTATCGGCGTTCCGGAGGACCCGGCGACCGGTTCGGCGGCCCTCGGCCTCGGTGTCTGGCTGGTCGCGAGCGGTCTGCTGCCCGGTGAGGGTCGGTCCGAGTACGCGGTCAGTCAGGG
This sequence comes from Micromonospora sp. NPDC049089, assembly GCF_040648775.1. Lineage (NCBI taxonomy): Bacteria > Bacillati > Actinomycetota > Actinomycetes > Micromonosporales > Micromonosporaceae > Micromonospora > Micromonospora sp. NPDC049089. The sequence goes on along the minus strand of NZ_JBEZEH010000011.1, from coordinate 35,220 downwards.
CGTGGAGATGAACCGTCCGTCCGCGTTGGCCTGCACGGTCACTGCGGCGAACGGGGCGGCGGTCGGCGCGACCGTCGCCGGCCAGGTGGTGCCGGTGGCCCGGGGCGAGATCGCCGTGCCACCGTTCGTGGGCTGAGCGGAGGCGCCGATGCGGGAGGATGCGGGTGTGACGGACGAGACCGCCCCCGGGGGCACCCCACTGGTCGACGAGGCGATGAAGAAGGCCGCCGTGGCCTGGGTCAGCGTTGCGGGTGGGCCGGCGCTTGCGCTCTGGTGCGCTCCGCTGGAAGGCGCGCTGCTGGTGGTCAGTGGGCCGGGCGAGCAGGCCGCACCGGGTCTGGCCGATGCGACCGAGGCCCAGGTCACCCTGCGCGGCGACCACGGCGGCCGGATCGTCACCTGGCCGGCCCGGGTGAGCCGGTTGCAGCCGGGCACCGAGGCGTGGGACGTCACTGCGCCGCTGGTGGCGGCGAAGCGCCTCAACGCGCCAGGTCCGACCGCTGACCTGGTGGCCCGATGGGCCGCCGACGGATGCGCGGTGAACCGCCTCGCCCCGGCCGGTACGCCGCTGGCCGGCGCGGAGTTGCCGGCCGACGCGCAGGCCGAGCCGCCCCGGGCGAGTCCGGCGGTCCGGGCCACCCGCAAGCCGTTCCGCCTGCACCGGGTCCGCCGCCGCTGATTGGTCGATCAGCCCGTCCGACCGCCGACGCCCGCCACCGCCGCCTCGGCGTCGACGAGGGCGAGCACCTCGCCCAGGGTGCCGAGGGCGGGGCCGCACCAGTCCCGGTCGGCGTTGAAGACCATGTGCGTGGCCAGATCCGGTGCGGCGAGCCGGACGGCGGTCATCCCGGCCCGCTCGGCGCCGGTCAACTCCTGGCTGCCGCCGTCACCGACGTAGAGGCAGTCGCTTGGCGCGAGCCCGAGCCGCTGGCAGGCCGTCAGGTAGAGCGTCGGATCCGGCTTGCACCGCCCGACCTGCACCGAGAAGACCCGTACGTCGAGCAGGGGGGCGACCGCGAGCTGCGGCAGGAAGGCCGGCAGTTCGTGCGTACAGTCGCTGATCACGCCGGTGCGCAGGCCGCGTTGACGCAGAGCCGCCAGCACCGGCACCGCGTCGGCCCGCAGCCAGGTGTCGGCGCGGACCGCCCGGTGCCGGGACGCCACCGCTGCCCGTACCGCGTGGTCGCTGGGGTGTACGCCGGCCTGGGCGCACACCCAGCGCAGTGTCGCCTCCGCGTCGCCGAGTCGGCCGCTGGCCCGCTCGTAGTAGGTGCGGTTCAGCACCTCGGTCAGGACTTCGGTGGGACATCCGAGCAGCTCGGCGGTGCCGACGTGCGCGACACCGCGTTGTACCGAACGGGTCAGGGTGCCGAAGAAGTCGAACAGCACCGCCTGGTAGCTGGGCATGGGAGAGCGCCTCCGGGCGGTCGAGGGTCGCCGGCGCGGAACCGCGTGATCGTAACGGTGTGATGACCCTCCGTGCTGACCGTCATACGTGTGAGGATTACGTCCCGTGCCCCCACCTTCACCCCGACCGTCACTGGATCCGCTGACCACCGGCGCGGTCGGGCTGGCAGTGGTCGCCGTGTCGTCGTCCGCGCCGCTGATCGCGTACGCCGCCGCTCCGGCGCTGGCCATCGCGTTCTGGCGCAACCTGCTCGCGGTGGCCGTCCTGAGCCCCTTCGCGCTGGTCCGACGCCGCGCCGAGTTCCGCAGGTTGACAGTGGGCGCGGGCCGGCGGGAGGGCCTGTTCTGCGTTCTGTCCGGGGTCGCCCTCGCCGGGCACTTCGCGACCTGGGTGCCGAGCGCCCAACTCACCTCGGTCGCCACGTCCACCGCCCTGGTCGCCACCCAGCCGGTCTGGCAGGGGCTGATCGCTCGCGCCCAGGGGCGTCCGCTGCCCCGGGTGGTGTGGACCGGCATCGCGGTGGCGGTCGGCGGCGCGGCGGTCGCCACCGGGGTGGACGTCGGGGTCTCCGGCCGGGCGGTCCTCGGTGACGTGCTGGCGCTGATCGGCGCCATGTTCGCCGCCGTCTACACCGCCTTCGGGGAGCGGGCCCGGGTCAGCATCAGCACCACCACCTACACCACCATCTGCTACGGGATCTGCTCGCTGATCCTGCTGGCCCTGTGCCTGGTCGGCGGCGTGCGGCTGACCGGTTTCGACGGGCGCACCTGGCTCGCCATCCTGGCCCTGGTGGCCGGCGCTCAACTGCTCGGGCACTCGATGTTCAACTACGCCCTGCGGAAGGTCCCGGCGACAACTGTGAGCGTGCTGATCCTGCTGGAGGCGCCCGGCGCGGCAGTGCTCGGCTGGGCCTGGCTGGGGCAGGTGCCCCGCCCGTACGCGCTGCTCGGCATGGCGATGCTGCTGGCCGGTGTGGCGGTGGTGGTGCTGGGCGGTGCCCGCGCCGGCCGCCGTGCGGCCGAACCCACAGCCCTGCCCGCCGATCCGACGCCACTGTCCTGACGGGGATTCACAGGTATGCGGCGAAGTGGTCCGCCACCAGGTCGGTCAGTCCTTCGCCGTCCAGGCTGCCGTCGACCCGGATCACGCGGACCTTCAGTCGTTCGGCCTGCACGACCGCGTCCGCCGCCACCAACTCATCGCGTTCCCACCGGTGACGGTTCGCAAGAGGCGGGTCGCTCACCCCGGCTACCGCAGCGCTGGCCCGGGGCAGTCGGGTGATCTGGTGGGCTCGGAACCCGGGGGTGGGCACCAGCACCACCATCTGCCGTACCGACTCCACCAGCGGCGCTACCAGTTCCGCTCGCAGCCCCCAACCCTCGGCCACCACCCGCCGTCCGCAGACCAGTGCGCTGAGGTCGTCGAGGACCCATTCGAAGCGACGGGGGAAGCCGGCCAGTGTCTCGGCCGCCATCCGCGCCGGATCGGTGTGCACCCAGGCGGCGTCCGGGTCGGGGTCAGCCGGCGGGTCACCACATCGGACGCGGTCGGCCACGCGTCGGTCGTGGTGGCCGCGAGCGTCGTGCCGGTCGTAGAGGTACGCGGTCAGCCCGTGCCGCAGCGCCAGGTTGACGGCGACAGTGGACTTGCCGGCCCACTGTCCGCCACCGATCCACAGGGCTCGTCGCGCGGTGGCTGTCGCATCGAAATCCATGGACTTACCCTGACCGCCGACCGGCCCAAGATCAAGTCTTGTTCTCGCGGGTCGAGGATGATGAAGTAAAGGTGGAAGGGCACGTCCCCCGCACCTCGACGCCCCCTGGTGGTCGGCGCGGAGTCGCCGAGAGCGGCGAGCAGCCTGCCCAGTTCCCCGTCGGCGAGGAACACAACATCAACGCTGGTTCCCTCCGCGAAGGGCCCGCCCGGCGTCTGTCCGGGTGAGGAGGGCGATCCGTTGACGACTGAGGACCGCACCCGGGACGGCTTCGCCGACTTCGTCCGGGCCGAGACCGCCGGGCTGACCCGGCTCGCGTACCTGCTGACCGGTGACCGGCATCATGCCGAGGACCTGGTCCAGGTGGCACTCGCTCGGGTCGCGGTGCGGTGGGAGCGGATCGCTGACCCGCGCGCCTACCTGCGCCGGGTGCTCTGCACGCAGGCGGCCAGTTGGTGGCGCTGGCGGCGGGCCCGCCCACCGGAGCGGCTGGACGGGGCGTTGCCGGAACGCCCCGGGCCGGGTGACGACACCGATCTGCGGCTGGTGCTGTCGGCGGCGCTGGCCCGGTTGACCGCGCGGCAGCGCGCGGTCCTCGTGCTGCGCTACTACGAGGACCGTACCGAGACGGAGACGGCGGAACTGCTCGGCTGCCGGGTCGGCACCGTGAAGAGTCAGACCCGCCACGCCCTCGGCCGACTCCGTGTCCTCGCCCCCGAGTTGGCCGAACTCGTCGGCCGTGACCCGCAGGAGGTGGCCCGGTGACCGCTCGGCTCTCCGAAGCGCTGCGTCGCCTCGCGGACGACGTGCCGCCCGCGCGCGTACCGGCGGGGCTCTTCGACGCGGCGCGGACCCGGCACCGTCGTCGCCGGGCCGTCGTCGCCGGCGCGCTCGCCGTCCTAGTCCTGCTCCTGGGCACCGGGTACGCGCTGCACCCGGTCGCCCTGCCGCTGCCCGCCAGCCCTCGGCACGACGCCCCGGGCCTGCCTACCCGGCTCGTCGATCCGCCCCTGCGGACCGCCTCGGTGCGGGCGTCGGCGCCGGGTGCCGCCGCGATGCTCTTCGGCGGTCCCGCCGTGCGCACCAACTGGTTCGAGACCCGGATGGCCGTGGTGGCGGCCGACGACGACCGCTACCGCGTGCTGAACGGGGATCCGGCCGTCGCGGGCTTCGAGGCGATGCTCTCCCCGGACGGCCGGTATGTCTGGATGGGCGCGTCGCTGCTCGATCTCACGTCCGGAAGGACCACCACGGATCGCCCGGACGGCTATCCACTCGCCTTCGCGCCCAACGGAAAACGCCTGGTCTACGCCGACGACGACACCACGTTCACGTCCCCGAACACCTACTCCACCCCGTACGTGGGGGTCTACGACCGGGATCGCGGAACCGACGTGCTGCGGGTGCGGGTCGGCACCACCTGGGTTCCGCCGGGGCGCACTGCCGCGCTGTCGCCGGACGGCGGCGACCTCGCCCTTCAGCTCCGTGACGAGGTCTGGCTGGCCCGGGTGGACGACGCGGGCGCGGATCGGGTGGCCGAGCCGTACCGGAAGCTGCCGTTGGCGGGCGGGCGGCTCGCCGGGGCCGGGTCCTGGCTGCCGGACGGCCGTTCGGTTGCTGTCCTCGGCCGGTCCACCTGCACCGACTGCCCGGTTCCGTCCTACCGACGCACCTGGACACTGGTCACCCGGTCCACAGTCGACGGCACTCCGCTGGCCGGCGCGGCGTTCCCGCCGCTGCGCTCCCGCTCGTTCGTGCAGCTGCTCGGCTGGCGCTCGGCGGACGAGGCGGTCGCGTTGGTCGGCGTACCGGGCCCGGCGGCGGTGGACAGCCCGGAGGAGCACGACGTCGCCTGGGGGCCCTATCACGAGGTCGGCACGGAGGCGGTGGAACTCGTGGTGCTACGTCGGGGGGCGACCGCGCCGGAGGTGCTCTTCCGGACGCCGGAGGGCATCACCGACCTGTCGGTCGCCGCCGACCTCGCGATCGACGGGGCGGTACGCGAATCCGGCCGCCCCCACTACGGGCCACCGCCGTTCTGGGCGCTCGCTGTGGGGTTCATCCTGGCGGTCCTGGTCGCGCTGCCCGTGCTGTCGTGGCTGCGACGCCGGCGCGCTCGACGGTCAGACCGACTCCTCCGCAGCGGCTGACCCCTCGTACACCTCGATGACCCGGGTCGTCGGGGCGGCCTCGCCGAGGGCGGCACGCAGGGCCGCCCGGTCCGGGTCGGCGAGGAACGACTCGTAGCCGGCCCGTCCGGCGAACCGGATCACGTGCACCTCGGTCTGCCCGTCGGTGCCGTGCAGTCGCCGTTCCAACCGGCCGCCGTGCCGTTCCAGCAGGGCCAGCACGGCGTCCTCGTAGCGCCGCCCGGCGGCCTCCGCCCCGACGGCGAACTCGACGATCGCGACGAGTGTCAGCTCATCGGCCCGGTCAGTCATCGAGACCGACCGCCTTGACGCTCGCCGCCCACAGCCGGGCGGCGAGCTGCGGATCGGCCGCCTTCCGGAGCGGTCGACGCGGGCGTCGGTCGACGTAGTACCCCCCGTTGATCAGCCGGGAACGCTCCTGTCTGGCCAACCACACCAGGGTCTCGGCGCCCTTCTCCGGGCTGCGGAACGGCATGAGACGCATGCCGATCGCGACGATCCTGCTGTCGTTGGCGAACCGGGTACGGACCACCCCGGGGTGGAAGCTGTATGCGGCAACGTCCGGCCAGCGCCGGGCCGCCTCGGCGGTGAACAGGACGTTCGCCTGCTTGCTGGTGCCGTACGCGCCCAGCGGCCAGTAACTACTCAGTGGCTTGTTCAGGTCGTCCGGGTCCAGTGCGCCGAAGCGGTGCGCGCCGGAGGCGGTCACCACGACCCGGCCCACCCGGTCGGCCAGCAGGTTGGTCAGCAGGAACGGGGCCAGGTGGTTTGCCTGGATGGACATCTCGAAGCCGTCGACGGTTTTCAGTGGTTGCAGCGCGATCGCGCCGGCGTTGTTGGCGAGCACGTCGATCCGGTCGTACGCCGCCCGGAGCCGCTCGGCCAGTCGGCGTACGTCGTCGAGGATCGCGAAGTCGGCCCGGAACAGCTCCGGACGTTCGCCGGAGGTCTCCCGAACCCGTTCGGCCGCAGCCTGCAGGCGGGCCGGGTCCCGCCCGACCAGCACCACCTGGTCGCCCCGGCAGGCCAGGTGCACGGCAGCGGCCAGCCCGATGCCGGAGCTGGCCCCGGTCACCACCACCAGTCGGCGCCCAGTGAGATCTTCCACAGGTCCATTCACCCCGGTCATGGCGCGAGGTTACCGTGACGTCACAACGCCCTTTGGGATCGTTAAGGTCCCGTATCTGTCGTCAGGTGGCGTCGGCATGCCCGCCGGACGCTGGAAGGAGCGCATCCATGGCCGCAGTCGGTCGCCCCCGCAGGTCCTGCCTCGCCGTGCCGGGTTCCAGCGTGAAGATGCTCGGCAAGGCCCAGGGCCTCCCGGCCGACCAGGTCTTCCTCGACCTGGAGGACGCCGTCGCCCCACTGGCCAAGCCGGACGCGCGCAAGAACATCGTGGCCGTCCTCAACGAGGGCGACTGGGCCGGCAAGACCCGGGTGGTCCGGGTCAACGACCTGACCACCCCGTGGACCTACCGGGACGTCATCGAGGTCGTCGAGGGCGCCGGCGCCAACCTGGACTGCATCATGCTGCCGAAGGTGCAGACCGCCGACCAGGTGCAGTGGCTGGACCTGACGCTCACCCAGATCGAGAAGACGATCGGCCTGGAGGTCGGCCGGATCGGCATCGAGGCGCAGATCGAGAACGCCGCCGGTCTGGTCAACGTGGATGCGATCGCCGCCGCCTCGCCGCGCGTGGAGACCATCATCTTCGGCCCGGCCGACTTCATGGCGTCGATCAACATGAAGTCGATGGTGGTCGGCGGCCTGATCCCGGACTACCCGGGCGACCCGTACCACTACATCCTCATGCGGATCCTGATGGCCGCGCGGATGCACGACAAGCAGGCCATCGACGGCCCGTTCCTACAGATCCGCGACGTCGACGCTTTCCGCGAGGTGGCCAAGCGCTCGGCTGCGCTGGGCTTCGACGGCAAGTGGGTGCTGCACCCGGGCCAGATCGACGCCGCCAACGAGGTCTACCAGCCGGCGCAGGCCGACTACGACCACGCCGAGTTGATCCTCGACGCGTACGAGCACTACACCTCGGAGGCCGGCGGCCGGCTCGGCGCCGTGATGCTCGGCGACGAGATGATCGACGAAGCGTCCCGCAAGATGGCGCTGGTGGTCGCCGCGAAGGGCCGGGCCGCCGGGATGAGCCGTACCTCGTCGTTCACCCCACCGGAGCAGTGACCGGCCGGGCCGGGACGACCGCCGCCGGCTGTCGAACCGGCCCGACAATCGCCGGTACGCCGGCCCGCCCGCTGGTCAGTAGCTGCTGCTGTCGTTGCTCGTCACGATCGCGTAGACGATAGCGGCAACGTAGAAGAGGATGACCAACACCAGGAACCCGGTGAGGATCCAGCCGACGATGATGGCAGCCTTCGCCATCCCCGCACCGCCCTCACCGCTGAGCCGGATCTGCTTCTGCGCGACGTGCCCGAGGATCGCGCCGATCGGCGCGGTGATGCAGGACGTGAAACCGATCAGGGCCAGCACGAACGCCGCGATGGCCATCCCGTTGGTCTTCGGCGGCTGCGGGTAGCCGTAGCCGGGGTACTGCGGCGGGTAACCGGGCGCGTATCCGGGCATCGGCTGGGTCGCCGGCTGCTTCGCTCCGGCGTACGGGTCGACCGGGGCGTACGGGTCCGGGGCGTACGGGCTGGTCGCGTACGGGCTGGGCGCGTACGGGTCGACCGGGCCAGGTTGCGCGGGCACCGGCTGACCGGCCACCAGGGTCGGATCCGGTGCGGGGCTCGACGGCTGGGCCGACCACGTGGGGTCGCTCCAGTTGCCGGGCGGCGGGGGATTGGTCATACGAACTCTCCGTCAGGTTGGGGTGCGCAGACAGGGTAGCCAGCGCTGCCCAAACCCGACGCCCCCGCTTCCGGGTGCCGCGTTGCTCGGGCCGGTCGTAACGGGCAGGATCCCTGACATGGCATACGACGCGCGCGCCGCGGACCGCTCCGGCAGTCGACCCCGACGGGACGTCAGCCGCCCGGGTGCGGCCCGGCGCGCCCGGACGGCCCCTCCGGCGGGCAGCCCCGGCCCCGACGAGCCGGTCGCACTCACCGACCCGGTCACCATGCGCCTCGACGGGCGGGTCGCCCTGGTCACCGGGGCGGGCAGCCCGGACGGCATCGGGTACGCCACCGCCCGTCGACTCGCCGACCTGGGCGCGCGGGTGGCCATCGTCTCCACCACCCGACGCATCCACGAGCGGGCGACCGAGCTGGGGGTGACCGGTTTCGTCGCCGACCTGACCGACGAGTCCGAGGTCGGCGCGTTGGCCGATGCCGTCGCCGAGCAGTTGGGCGACGTCGAGGTGCTGGTCAACAACGCCGGCCTGGCCAGTCGCGCCAGCCAGGGGGTGCTGCGGCCGGTAGCGCAGCTCACCTACGACGAGTGGCGCGGCGAGATCGACCGCAACCTCTCCACCGCGTTCCTGTGCAGCCGGGCGTTCATCGGGGGGATGGCCGAGCGGGGTTGGGGTCGGATCGTCAACCTGGCGGCCACGGCCGGCCCGGTCAACGCCCTGCCCACCGAGGCCGCGTACGCCGCGGCGAAGGCCGGGGTCGTCGGGCTGACCCGGGCCCTGGCCATGGAGATGATCGCCGACGGGGTGACCGTCAATGCGGTGGCGCCCGGCACCATCTACACCGCGGCGTCCACCATGGCCGAGATCAAGCAGGGGTTGGGCACCCCGGTGGGGCGGCCGGGCACGCCGGACGAGGTCGCCGCGGCGATCAGCTTCCTCTGCTCGCCGGCCGCCTCGTACATCACCGGGCAGATGCTCGTGGTGGACGGCGGCAACAGCGTCCGCGAGGCCCGCTTCCGCTGACCTTGACGGGCCACACCGGCCCGTTCGTCAGTAGCTGCCACTGTCGCCGGAGTTGCTGAAGGCCACCAGCGCCAGCCAGCCACAGCAGGCCAGCACTGTGAGCCCGGTGAAGACGTAGCCCAGGATCAGTCCCCAGGTCGCGAGCTGGTCGCCCTCCTCGCCGCTGGTACGGATCTGCCGCTTGGCCACGTGACCGAGGACGGCGCCGGCCGGCGGAAAGACGAAGGCGAACACCAGCGACAGGATCGCCAGCACGTTCGTGCCCCGACCCGGCCCGGCGGGCGGTGGACCGTACTGGCCGTAGGGGCCCTGCGGGGGGTACGGCGGTTGCTGACTCCAGTGCGCCGACTGCTGCGGCCCCTGGTGGCCGTACGGCGACGGTTCGCCCTCCGGCGGCCCGTACGGTGAGCGTTCCGCTGGCAGCTCGTACGCCGGCTGGTCCGGCTGCGGCGCGTACGGTGACTGGCCGGCCGGCGGTGGCGCGTACGGCGACTGGTCCTTCGGTGGCTCGTAGGGTGACGGCGGCGGCTCGTCCTCGGGCGGTCCCGACGGCGGTGGGTAGCTCACAGCTGTCCTCCTCCTGCCGGTGCCGGAAAAGTCCCTCTTGCCGGACGCTACCCGCAGCGGTGAACCTTTTCACAGCGGTTGTGTGGACTGGTCACCTTGGCCTCCTCGACCCGAGGGGCCGATACTGACCCAGCGTTCAGTTACCCATGAGTAGTGCGCGGATCCCCGGAGGCTGAGATGGCCCGACTCGCCCAGACGCCCGGCCTGACCGATGTGCAACAGTCGATCCTGGAGACCGTTCGGGACTTCGCCGACAAGGAGATCATCCCGCACGCGCAGCGGCTGGAGCACGCCGACGAGTACCCCACCGACATCCTCGACGGCATGCGCGAGATGGGGCTGTTCGGCCTCACCATCGACGAGGAGCACGGCGGCCTCGGCGAATCACTGCTCACCTACGCGCTGGTGGTGGAGCAGTTGTCCCGCGGCTGGATGTCGATCTCCGGCATCGTCAACACCCACTTCATCGTGGCGTACCTGATCTCCCAGCACGGCTCCGCCGAGCAGAAGGCCCGGCTGCTGCCGAAGATGGCCACCGGCGAGGTGCGGGGAGCGTTCTCCATGTCCGAGCCCGAGACCGGCTCCGACGTCTCGGCGATCAAGTCCCGGGCCGTCCGCGACGGCGACCAGTACGTGCTCAACGGGCAGAAGATGTGGCTCACCAACGGGGCCTACTCCTCGGTGGTGGCCACCCTGGTCAAGACCGACACCGGCGCGGAGTCCGTCTACGGCAACATGAGCACCTTCCTGCTGGAGAAGGAGCCGGGCTTCGGCGAGACCGCCCCCGGCCTCACCATCCCCGGCAAGATCGAAAAGATGGGTTACAAGGGCGTCGAGACCACCGAGATGGTGCTCGACGGCGTCACGGTGCCCGACTCAGCGATCCTCGGCGGCGCCGACCAGGTGGGTCGCGGCTTCTACCAGATGATGGACGGCATCGAGGTGGGCCGGGTCAACGTGGCAGCCCGCGCCTGCGGCATCTCCATCCGCGCCTTCGAGCTGGCGGTGAGCTACGCCCAGCAGCGCAAGACCTTCGGCCAGCCTCTCGCCAAGCACCAGGCGATCGCCTTCAAGCTCGCCGAGATGGGCACGAAGATCGAGGCCGCGCACGCCCTCATGGTCAACGCCGCCCGGCTCAAGGACGCCGGCCAGCGCAACGACGTGGAGGCCGGGATGGCCAAGCTGCTCGCCTCCGAATATTGCGCCGAGGTCGTCCAGGAGGCGTTCCGCATCCACGGCGGCTACGGCTACTCCAAGGAGTACGAGATCGAGCGGCTGATGCGGGAGGCCCCGTTCCTGCTCATCGGCGAGGGCACCTCGGAGATTCAGAAGACCATCATCTCCCGAGGCCTCCTCAAGGAATACAAGCTCTAACCCCGCCCAGCCCCCCGCGATCTTGCACTTTCGGTTGCCCGATTGACCCTCATGCCGGGTTTGTCGCGACAGTAAGTGCAAGATCGCGGCGGGGGTGGGGGTGGGTCAGGGCAGGCGGGTCAGGTTGGCGGCGGCGCGTTCGACGATGAGGCAGCGGTCTTCGACGTAGTCCATGCCGGCCTCCTCGGCGATCCGCCGCGCCTCGGCCGAGACGATGCCCAGTTGCAGCCAGACCGCGGGAGCGCCGATCGCCGCCGCGTCCCGGACCACCTGCACGGCGTCAGCCGCCGGTCGGAACACGTCCACCAGGTCCACGGGGTGCGGAATGTCGGCGAGGGTCTTGTAGGCCCGTTCCCCGAACAGTTCGTCGACAGTCGGGTTGACCGGGATGATGCGCCAGCCGTACTGCTGCATCTGCAACGGCACGCCGTGCGCGGCCTTGAACGGGTCGCGGGACGCGCCCACGACGGCGATCACGGCGGATTCGGCGAGGATCTGCTGAGCGGTACGCACCCGCCGACTGTAGCTCCGATCAGAGCAGCGTCAGCTGCTCGGCTGACGGTGGCGGCGACTCGGGCAGGCTGCGGTTGTCGCCCCGCTCCCCGCGGTGCAACCCGTGTCGCCGGGCGGCGATCCGCACCCGTGCGGTCAACTCCCGCTGGTACGCCTGCGGCGTGTACGCGCCGGCCCGGTAGAGCTCGCGGTAGCGGGGCACGAGGTGCGGGTGCTCGCGGGCGAGCCAGTGCGCGTACCACTCCCGAGCCCCCGGACGCAGGTGCAGCGGCAGGGCGGTCACGCTCGTCGCGCCGGCGGCGGCGATGGCTGAGACGGTGGCGTCGATCGACTCTTCGCTGTCGCTGAGGCCGGGCAGGATCGGGGCCATCAGCACCCCGACGGAGAAGCCGGCGTCGGCGAGCGCCCGGACGGCGTCCAGTCGGCGGCTGGGGTGTGGTGTGCCCGGTTCGACGGTGCGCCAGAGGTGTTCGTCGACGAAACCCACCGAGAAGGAGATGCCCACCGTGGTCACCTCGGCGGCCTGACGCAGGAGTGGCAGGTCGCGCAGGATCAGCGTGCCCTTGGTGAGGATCGAGAACGGGTTCGCGAAGTCTCGCAGGGCACCGATGATCTGCGGCATCAGCCGGTAGCGACCCTCGGCCCGCTGGTAGCAGTCCACGTTGGTGCCCATCGCCACGTGGGCGCCCCGCCAGCGCGGCGCGGCCAGCTCCCGCCGGACCAGCTCACCGGCGTTGACCTTGACGATCACCTTCCGGTCGAAGTCCGCACCGGCGTCGAGATCGAGATAGGTGTGAGTATTTCTCGCGAAACAATAAGTGCAGGCATGAGAGCAGCCTCGGTACGGGTTGATCGTCCACTCGAACGGAACGCGGGACTGCCCGGGCACCCGGTTGAGGATGGACTTGGCCTGCACCTCGTAGAAGGTCATCCCGGCGAACTCGGGGGTGTCGAAGGTGCGGGCGACGGCGCCGGGCAGCGCCAGCGGCAGGGGTGGCGTCGCTGGCGCTGCCCGCTCGGGGTCTCCCTCGACCGGGGGAGCGGTGAGGTTGTCCCAGCGCATGGGCACTATTCGAACACGTGTACGAGGCAAGCGCAAGTGACCCGCCGTACACCGGTGGGCGTCCGGGTGGTCGGAGAGGGAAGGATGGGAGCCATGGAGACGTCGACCTTCGTCTACGACGGGGACTGCGCGTTCTGCACGAGCTGTGCGGAGTTCATCGAGCGCCGCATCCCCACCGCCGCACGCGTGGTGCCCTGGCAGTTCGCCGACCTGGACGCGCTCGGCCTCAGCGTGGCCGAGTGCGAGGAGGCCGTGCAGTGGGTCGGCGCGGACGGCTCACGCGCGGCCGGTCCGGACGCCATCGCGAAGCTGCTCGCCGCGAGTGGTCCGCTCTGGCGGGTCGCCGGCGCTGGCCTGCGGATTCCTCCGGTACGCGTCGCGGCCTGGCCGTTGTACCGCTGGGTGGCGCGCAACCGGCACCGACTTCCCGGTGGCACGGCGGCCTGCTCCCTGCCGCAGGAGGCCCGGGAGCGGCTCTACGGGCCGGCCGGTCGCCCGACCACCGGCGCCTGATCGTCGCGTGCCGGCCCCGAGCCGGCTGTCACCGGGCCCTGGTCGGTCGGCACCGGGTCGACGTCGGCCGGGCGCGGCACCGAGGCGTCCGTCGTGGCCGCCTCGGGAGAGCCGCGGCCGACGAGCCGGCGCGCCCAGACCAGCGGGCGCACCCGCTCCAGCGGCAGGAAGCTGGTCATCGCGGCCAGGTGCGGCGCGAACGAGATCGTGATGGTCGCGATGGTGACCGCGTGGAACGAGTAGAAGAAGCCGACCATGGCGAGTCGCCAGCGGGGTGGCAGGAAGAAGACCACCGGGCTCAGCAGTTCGAACGCCACGATGCCGAACTGGGCGACGATCAGCAGGTACGGCACCTGGGCGATGAGGTCGGCCAGGTCGGTGCCGCGCCGGATGATCGCGCGGGCCAGGACCGAGCCGGTCAGCCAGTCCAGGCCGCCGAACCGCAGCTTGGCGAAGGCGGCCAGGAAGTACGTGCAGATCACCGCGATCTGGGTGACGCGTAGGGCCCAGCCGCCGGCCTCGGTGCGGGTGGTGTCGCCGTGTCGCGCGCGGCCGGCGGTGGGCAGCACGGCCAGTGCGACGAGCAGCCCGAACCGGTCGTGGTCGACCTTCCCGTAGCTCATCGCGATGATCATCCACTCCAGGTACAGCGCGCACACCGCCCAGCCGAGCAGTCGGGGCGCTCGTCCGGTGGCGGCGAGGAGGGCGAGCAGCAGCAACGCCCAGAAGATCACCGTCACCAGCGTCTCGGTTGGCGTCGGCAGTGGGAGCAGGCGGCCGATCAGGAGTGGTTGGTACAGGTCGCCGGGCACGCTTACCCGGGTGCGCACCCAGGGGGTGAAGATCACCAGGTCGGCGGCGACGAACAGGTAGATCAGGGTGCGGAAGGCGGCCACCCGGCCCCGGGGTACGGCCTCGGTCAACCAGCGGTTCATCGGGCGGCCTGCCAGCTCACGACGGTCTGGTCGGTGTGCTCGCCGGTCGGTCGGCCGGCGCGGATGCCGTGCCAGCGGATGACGATGCGGACCTCGACCAGCGCGGGGGCGTCCGGGTGGCGTTCGGCGTACGCGTCGGCGACCTCGGTGAGCAGCGTCGGGTCGGCGGCGTATCGGGCCTGCTGGCCCTCGATCTCGGCGCGGCGGATGCCTGTCGCGTTCTGGTCGAGGTCGATCACCGCCCCGGAGCTGTTCACCCCCTCGACGCGGGTGTCAGGGGCGGGTGCGTTCGGCGGGTTGGAGGTGGAGTACATCCGGAACGGGCCGAACGGGAAATCGTCGTCGCTGCCCCAGAAGGTGCCGACGACGAGCAGGACGAGGCCGAGTGCGGTCGCGCCCAGCCGGGTCACGCGCCCGCGGGTGGTCAGATTCTCCATCGGGTCGTGACGATACGGGATGTACCGACGGCCTCGGGTCCCTCCGATGGCCAGTTCGGCCCGACCAGGCAGGTGATCATGGGTGGAGTCGGCGGGTACGACGAAGGCCGGGCCCGTACCGGGCCCGGCCTCGCGTGTCGTCGTGGGGACGACTCAGTGGTTGTGCTCGGCCAGCTGCTTGCGGACGTCGTCCATGTCCAGCGCCTCGACCTGCTCGATCAGGTTCTCCAGCGCGGACTCGGGAAGGGCGCCCGGCTGGGCGAAGACGATGACGCCGTCGCGGATCGCCATGATCGTCGGGATCGAGCGAATGTCGAACTTGGCGCCCAGCTCCTGCTGAGCTTCAGTGTCGACCTTGCCGAAGACGATGTTCTGGTGCTTCTCCGAGGAGCGCTCGTAGACCGGGGCGAACCGCTTGCACGGACCACACCAGTCGGCCCAGAAGTCGACCAGGACGATGCCGTCGTTGCCGGTCACCTCGTCGAAGTTCGTCGAGGTCAGCTCAACGGTTGCCATTGCACTCTCCGATCACCGCGGTTTATCTACGTCCCGTAGAACCAGGGCTGACCGTATCGAATTCCCGGGGGGTGGGGCACGAAACGTGCCCGGGGCTGCCGGGGGGTGCCGACGGTCATCGACAAGCATCTGTTCACACCCGACCTGCGGAACGCAAGTGCATGACGCACTTGCGTGACCTGCGGTGATGGGAGCGTTTCCAGGGAGATCCACGCGATTGAGCACTACGAATCGGTAACTTGGGCCTTGACAAGGAGGTATCCGGCCTGCAGAGATCGCTGATCAACCTCCGCTTCGTCACTCACGGTAGTGTTACAAAAAGATAAATGTGATCGCGACCTCTGTTGAAGCTACGCACCCGTAGGGCAGAATTCCTCACATCAGAGCGTGGGCGGCGGGTGCCGGGGAGGGCCCCGCCGCTCATTGCGTCTCCCCCCAGGCGAGTGACCGGTGTGACATTTCCGCCGCCGCCGCGCCCCGCCGGTCGCCTTAACCATCGGTAAGGCATGCTGTGCCGAACTCCATCGCCGCCCGTCGAAGGGACCAGCATGCAGTTCGGTCGCTACTACGAGGAGTTCGAGGTCGGCGCGGTCTACCGGCACTGGCCGGGCAAGACCGTCACCGAGTACGACGACCACCTCTTCTGCCTGCTCACCATGAACCACCACCCGCTGCACATGGACGCGCACTACGCCGCGACGGCCAGCCAGTTCAAGCGCAACGTCGTGGTCGGCAACTACATCTACTCGCTGCTGCTCGGCATGTCGGTGCCCGATGTGAGTGGCAAGGCGATCGCCAACCTGGAGGTCGAGTCGCTGCGGCACGTCGCGCCGACCTTCCACGGCGACACGATCTACGGCGAGACCACGGTGCTGGACAAGCGAGAGTCCGGCTCGAAGCCCGACCGGGGTGTGGTGTCGGTGGAGACCCGCGGCTACAACCAGGACGGCACGATGGTCTGCGTCTTCCGGCGCAAGGTCATGGTGCCGAAGCGGGAGTACGCGGCCGCCGCGGTGCCCGACGGCGTGGATCCGGAGCGGCCCAGCTTCCCCGAGCCGCGCTGACAGGTCGCGGCGGGCTACGACCGTCGACGAACACCGGCCTCCTTCCCCGGCGCGGGTCTGCTGGGGAAGGGGTCCGGTGCCCGTCGCGGGGCATATGCTGACGCCGGAGGTTCCGATGAGCCACTCCGTCGCGGGAGAGCCGCCCTCTGCCGGCCGCCGAGCCGCACCCTTGACCACCGCTGTCTACTCCGCCGTCGAGTGGGATCTGCTCACCAGCCTGCCCGGTCGGGTCCTCGTGGCCGCCGCGGCACCGGGGCCTGACCGGACGGAGCGTGGAGTGATGGCCGGCCTGGCCGGTCTGGATGCCGTGGCCGCGGGCCGAGCCTCCGACAGCGACCTGGTCCGGGCGGTGGTCGCCACGATCTACGCCCGCCACGACGGCACCCCACAACCCGCCGAGCGGCTCACCGACCTGGTGGACCTGCTGGCCGCCTGCCGGGCGGTGAGCCGGGTCCTCCGGCGGCGGGCCGACCCCGCCGACTCGGCCGCGTACCGCCAGTGGGTGCAGTCGGTCGCGGCCCGGGTCTGTCGCGCGGTGCCCGGCACCGGCACGCGCCGGGTGGACCCACCGGCCAGCCCGGCGGACCGGCGCTTCCTGGACCGGCTCGGTGCCGCCCTCGACCTGGGCTGACCGGCAGGTCGGCGCAGCCGACGGCGACGCGGTCCGTACCCTCTGATGACCGTGACCGACGACCAGCTTGAGGTGGGCGTGGGCCCCTGGCAGGGGGACCCGCCGGACGACAGCCGCTTCGACCCGCAACTGCTCGCGGAGGGAGACCGGCGCAACGTCGTCGACCGCTACCGCTACTGGCGGCACGAGGCGATCGTCGCCGACCTGGACCGGCACCGGCACGGCTTCCACGTCGCGATTGAGAACTGGCAGCACGACTTCAACATCGGCACCGTGGTGCGCAACGCCAACGCGTTCAACGCCGCCGAGGTGCACATCGTCGGACGCCGACGGTGGAACCGGCGCGGCGCGATGGTGACCGACAGGTACCAGCACGTACGGCACCACGAGACGATCGAGGAGTTCGTCGCCTGGGCGGCCGAGCGGCAACTGCCGGTGTTCGGCATCGACAACCTGCCCGGGTCGCGTCCGCTGGAGACCGGCACCCTGCCGCGGGACTGCGTGCTGCTGTTCGGCCAGGAGGGCCCCGGCCTCTCCGCGCCTGCCCGTGCCGCCTGCCACCAGCTCTACTCCATCGCCCAGTACGGCTCGACGAGGTCGATCAACGCGGGGGTGGCCAGCGGAATCGCCATGCACGCCTGGATCCGCGCGCACGCCGGTACGCCGCCGGACTGACCCACGTACGGTGCCGAATCGGACGTTCCGGCTTGACGTGCCGGCGGTCCGGGGCGACGGTGGGGATGTGAGTGTCGCGGTGAGTTGTCCGAGATGCGGGGGCCCGGTACGGGCGCCGGATCTGATGAACACCGACTCGAGATGTGCGCGCTGCGGCCCGGTGCCGCCATTGCACGTGCCCGAGCACATCGGAGCGGACATCGTGGCGAGCGTGGTGGAACGGATCACCGCGACCGGCGATCCACCGGTGACACCGCTGTGGTGCCCGTGGCCGCTGCCGCCCGGTTGGACACTCACCGGCGTGGCGTACGCCGGGGACGACCGCACGGGTGTGCGGGCGACAGTGGTGGCGTGCGCGGGCCCCGCGCCCCTCGGTGGTGGTCCGGCCGATCTGGTCTTCGTGGCCGAGGAACCAGGTGTCGGCCTGGGCACCCGCCTCGCCGGTCTGACCGGGCCGGACCCGGGACCGGAGTTGGTGGACGCGTTGACCGACCCGGGGCCGGGTCACCCTGACCACGTCGGACAGGCGAAGATCAAGGTCGGTGGGCACCCCACTCCACTGTGGTTGGTGAATTCTCCAACGGATCGAAGCGCGTACGCCGGCGAAGCTCGGGGAATGTGGCTCCATGCGATAGCCTGGCCGGCGAGTGCGGGTCACCTGCTCGCGGAAGACGTCGTGCTACACGACCTGACCGAGTGGACTCCGCCCGAGCTCGTGTACGGCGCACCGTCCCCGTATCTACCCGGTAGAGCTTGACAACTCTTCCGGATTGACGGAGAACGGACGCAGATATTCACTGTACGACACCACACTGATACTCTGGGTGCCGCTGCGGTAATGGGACCCGGCGCCGCGCGAGAGGATGGCCCGCCATGGTCAAGAAGGTCCTCACCTGGGCCGGAATCGCATTCTTGATCTTCTTCGTCGCCTATCGACCAAACTCGGCGGCGGACGTGTTCAAGTCGCTCGGCGGCGGGATCATGGATATCGCCCAGGGGTTTGGCGACTTCTTCACCAGCCTCGTCGCCTAGCCGCCGATGGGCAGCCCCTCCGGTCCACCCTTCGACCCGGACGACCCCGACCGGGAACGTCGCGAGCGCGACACCGAGCCGATCCCGCGGATCGGGCCTGATGACGGCCCGGGCTACGGGGCCGGCCCCGGCCTGTCCGACGGTCCGTCCCTTTCGGACGACGTCGGCTATGGCGACGGGCCCGGCTACGCCGGCCAGGGTCGTTCCGGTCGGGGGTGGATCCGAGATCCGGAGGCCAGCTACCAGCCGCCGCAGATCTCCGAGGACGAGCTGGCCGGGTTGCGTGCCGACGCGACCGGCTCGACCCCTCGGCGGGTGCTGCCGCTGGAAGACGAGCCCAGTTCGCTGGTGGCTCGCTACCTCTTCCCCACCGAGCGCTACCGGGGCGAGTGGAAGCGACACTGGATCCACCTCAGCAACCCGCTGTTGATCGGCGTCGCGGCGACCTTCGTGCTCGGCTATCTCTCCGGCTTTCTCGCCGGTCAGGACGTCGGCGCGTTGACCACCATCGCCGTGCTGCTGTGGTTCGCGGTGATGGGCTGGGTGGCGTGGAAGGTCGCCGACTGGTGGTATGACCGGTTCATCCTGACCAACAAGCGGGTCATGGTGGTCAACGGGATCGTCACCCGCAAGGTGGCGATGATGCCGCTGGTCCGGGTCACCGACATGAAGTACGAGCAGACCCCGACCGGTCGAGCGCTCAACTACGGCACCTTCGTGCTGGAGTCCGCCGGCCAGGAGCAGGCGCTTCGCGAGGTCAAGAACCTGCCCAACCCGAACGAGCTCTACCTGCGCGTCGTCGAGGAGATGTACGAGCCGCAGGCCGTCGAGGCGCGGCTCGGCAAGGAGGCCGACGAGGCCAAGGCCGACGACGGGGCATGAAGGTTTTCGACCGAACATCGGAGCAAGTGCGCACCTTTCGTCATGGACCAGACCGCCCCTGACGTGGCACTCTGCCAGGACGGCAGGGGTGTGGAGGTGGGCGGTGGCGAGCAAGGACTCGTTGGAGGAGCAGTTCCGCGAGTTCGTCGCGGCCCGCTCCGCCGCGCTCCTGCGCACCGCCTATCTGCTCACCGGCGACTGGGCCACGGCCGAGGACCTGCTCCAGACGGCGCTGACCAAGACCTACCTGGCGTGGAAGCGGCTCGGCGGGATCGAGGCCGTCGAGCCGTACGCCCGGCGTGTGATGGTCAACACGTCGACCAGTTGGTGGCGGCGGCGCTGGCACGGCGAACGCCCTACCGAGGTGCTGCCCGAGCGGGCCGGTGTCGACGAGATCGAGCAGCAACTTGACCGGGATCTGCTCTGGCGGCATCTCCGGGAGTTGCCCAACCGGCAGCGGGCAGTGCTGGTGCTGCGCTACTACGAGGACATGTCGGAGGCGCAGACCGCCGCGATGCTGGACATTTCACCGGGCACGGTGAAGAGCCAGGCGTCCCGGGCGCTCGCCACGCTGCGTCGGCGACTGGGCGCGGACGCACCGGAGCTGGCAGCCGCCGCCGGCATCGCCGGCCGGACTGGCGCTGCCGACAGTGCTGCGGGCGCGATCGGCGCCGGCGGCCGGGCGGCGGGCTCGGGTTCCCGGACCGGGCGGGTCCCGGCCACCGGTGCCGCTGCCTCACCCCGTCCCGGACGGGCGGCTGGCCGACCCGTGCCCCGCCCCACCGCTCCGCGCCCTGCCGTGCCGCGCGGGATCGATCCGCAGGTGGTCCTGCCCACCGCCCCGGCGGCCGTGCCCGTCGGCACGGGCTCCGGGGAACAGCAGTGAGTCAGTTCCCCGGCCGACGCGACAACCTGACGGACGGCCCGCAGCGTTCCTACCAGGTGCGGCCTGACGAGTTGGAAGGTGCGGTGCGGGAGACCCTCTCGCACCAGGTCGCCCTTGCCCGCCCGCTGAGCGTCGACCCGGCCGGCCAGGCCATCCGTCGCGCGAACCGGATCCGGCGTCGACGCACCGCCGCCGGCCTCGCCCTCGCGGCGGCCACCACCGTGCTGCTCAGCGCCGGCATGGCCCAGCTCGGTGCCGAGACCAGGCGGGACGGCTCACCCATCGTCGTGATCGGCGACCCCGACCCGACCAGTCGACCGTTCCCGACGGCCAGCATTCCCGGCCCCGACCCCTCGCCCACGGCGTCGACCTCGCTCATCGCCAGCGAGACGCTGGTCAGCGCCGACGGGCGGCGGCTGGTGTTGTCCGACGTCGGGCCGGCCGAACGCGTCCAGCCGCTGCCCAGCGGAGGCGGTTGGCTGGTGGTGGGCGCGCCGAGCACCGCCGGGCGCTTTCTGTGGGTGGTGCAGGACGACGGCCTGGTACAGGTGCTGCTGGCCGGTGCCGGCGCGATCGTCCTGGCCCCGGACAGCCGCCAGGTCGCCTGGCGCGACGGAGGCGATCTCCTGACGGCGGGTGTGGTCGGCACCCAACTCATCGGGTCGGTGCGCACCCCGATGCCGGCGGCGGCGGAGCCCGTCCGGTTCGTCGGTGACAGCGTGCTGGTCCGCCTCGACCCGGCCAGCGCCGGTCACACACTCTGGCGGCCCGGTGCGGGGCCGCTGCCCGACGCCCTCGACCGGAAGAGCCTCAACGTCTACGGGCAGCTGCCCGACGGGCGGCTCGTCGGGCAGGTCAGCACGGCCGATCCGGACCGGACCTGCCTTGCCATCCTCACCCCGACACGTCACCTGGACCCGGTACGCACGGGCTGCGGTCCGGACCTGAGCCAGGACGGCGTCGGCGGGGTCTCGCCGGACGGGCGGTGGCTGCTGGTCAACGAGGACAGCGGCTCGGCCGGTCGGTCCCTGCTGGTCGACCTACAGCGGCTCGGGCCGGGTGCGACAGCCGTCGCGGCCGGGCCGCCGATGACCGGGGCGATCGTCTGGAGCGACGAGGCCCAGGCCTCCTACCTCGACGGCGACGGCGAGCTGGTCCGGGTCGACGTCGGCCAGGTGCGGGCGGGAAAGCCCGCCGGCCCCGCTGCGGTGCCCGGCGTGCCGGCCGGAGAGCGGCCGATCCTGGTGCAGGGCTTCTGACCCCAGGTGGCCCATGTGAGCCGGGCTCACCGTTTCCTCGGTAACGTCGGGCGGTGACCTCGTGTACCGGCCCCGCTTCCCGGATCGACCTGCACGCCCATTCGACGGCCAGCGACGGCACGCTGACCCCGGCCGAGCTGGTCGGCGCGGCCTCCGACGCCGGGCTGGACGTGCTGGCGATCACCGACCACGACACCACGGCGGGCTGGGCGCCGGCAGTGGCCGCGCTGCCACCCGGTCTGCGCCTGATCCGGGGTGCGGAGTTGTCGTGTCGCTGGTCCGGTCCGCAGCCCGCGGTGCCGCTGCACCTGCTCGCGTACCTGTTCGATCCGGGTCACGCGGAGCTGGTGGCCGAGCTGGCGCGGGTCCGGGCCGCCCGGGAAGAGCGTGGCGAACGGATCGTCGGCCTCCTGCGGGCCGACGGCATCGACGTGAACTGGCCGGACATCCTGGTCGGCGCGGGTGGCGGCACAGTGGGACGTCCGCACATCGCGCAGGCACTCATCCGCGCGGGCCTGGTCGGCAGCGTCCGGGAGGCGTTCGGCCCGGACTGGCTGGGCGAGCGGTACCGGCTGCCCAAGGAGGACATCGACGTGTTCCGGGCCGTTCGGCTGGTCCGGGCGGCCGGAGGCGTGCCGGTCTTCGCCCACCCGCGAGCCACCCGACGCGGCCGGGTCGTGCCCGACGAGCTGATCGCCGAGCTGGCCGCCGCCGGGCTCGCCGGGCTCGAAGCCGACCACGAGGACCACAGCCCGGCCGAGCGGGAACACGTGCGGGCGCTCGCCGCCGAGCTGGGTCTGTTCGTCACCGGCTCCTCGGATTTTCACGGCACCCACAAGACCGTCCAACTCGGCGCGTTCAGCACCAGCGTCGAGGCGTACGAGCGGATCGTCGCCGAGGGGGTGACCGAGGTCGCTTCGGGCTGATCCGGGTATTTCGCCCATCGCGACGCGGCTAGTTTGATCACGTGGATCTGAAGCTGTTCGGCGAGGTTTTCGTGACTCTGCTGGTGATCACCGACCCGCCGGGCATGATGCCGATCTTCCTGGCGCTGACCGGCCCCCTGCCCGCCCGCGACCGCAACCGGGCAGCCTGGCAGGCCGTCGCGTTGGCGCTCGGCGTCATCGTGATCTTCGCGGTGGCGGGGCAGACCCTGCTCGACTACCTGCACGTGGACCTGCCGGCGTTGCAGGCAGCCGGTGGGCTACTGCTCGTGCTCGTCGCCCTTGAGCTGCTGACCGGCAAGGCCGACGACCCGAGCCAGCAGGTCACCTCCAACATCGCCCTGGTGCCGCTGGGCACGCCGTTGCTGGCCGGCCCGGGTGCCATCGTGGCCACCATGCTCTTCGTCCAGCAGGCCGACGGGCTGGGAGAGTTCAGCGCCATCGCCGTGGCGATCCTCGCCGTGATGGTCGCCGTCTGGATCGTCCTGCGCTTCTCCGGCGGCATCGTGAAGATCCTCCGGCCGGGCGGGATCGAGGTGCTGACCCGGATCGCCGGCCTGCTGCTGGCCGCGATCGCCGTGCAGCTCATCGCCGACGCGGTGGCCGCCTTCGTCACGCAGTACGTGAACATGGCCTGACGGCACACGCGCGATGTCGGAGATGAATGGCAGGATCTGAGACGTGCGACGATCCTCATCAGCGGGGCGGCCGGCCGCCGGCGGCCGGACCCCGCGGCAGCGCGCCGGCGACGCCGAGCAGCTCGGCTTCGAGGGCATGCCCGAGCGGCTGTTCGTCTGCACCCCGAGCAAGCTGGGCGCGTACGCGGACTGCCCGCGTCGTTACCGCTACTCCTACGTCGACCGGCCCGCCCCACCCAAGGGCCCGCCGTGGGCGCACAACTCGCTCGGCGCCAGCGTGCACACCGCCCTGAAGAACTGGTATGCGCTGCCCGCCGACCGAAGGCGTCCCGAGGCGCTGGCCACACTGCTCAAGGGCACCTGGGTCCGGGAGGGCTACCGCGACGACGAGCAGGAACGGGCCGCCTACCGGCGGGCGTTGGGGTGGCTGGAGTCGTACGTCGAGACGCTGGAGCCGGATTCCGACCCGCTCGGCGTGGAGCGGGTGGTGGCGGTCAAGACCGCGGTGCTGGCGTTCAACGGTCGTACCGACCGGATCGACTCGCGGCCCGGCCCGGACGGGCCGGAGCTGGTCATCGTGGACTACAAGACCGGCCGCACCGGGCTGGACACGGACGACGCCAGGGGCTCGCAGGCGCTCGCGCTCTACGCGTACGCCGCCGAGCGGGTGTTTCGTCGGCCGTGCCGCAGGGTGGAGCTGCACCACCTGCCGACCGGCACGGTCGCCGGCCACGACCACACAGTCGAGTCGCTGGCCCGACAACTGACCCGCGCGGAAGAGACGGCCCGCGACATCATGGCCGCCGAGCGGGCGGTCGCCGACGGCGCCGACGCGGACGAGGCTTTCCCGGTGGCACCCGGCCCGCGCTGTGGCTGGTGCGACTTCCGGCGGCACTGCCCGACGGGCGCTCAGGTCCCGGGCAAGGAGCCGTGGGCGGCAGTGGACCGGCCGGCCGACGGCTGATCTCCTGCCGCCGAGGGTCGGGTCAGCCGGCCAGCGAGGCGGCAGCGTGCCGCGCGGCCCGCTCCTTGGCCGCCTGAATCAACGGCCCCTCCAGGTAGCGACGGGGGACGGCGGCGAACGCGAGCCGCAGCGCGCGCACGGTCAGGTCCGCCGACAGCGCGGTGGTCGGTAGACCGGGACCTCCGTACATCCGGCGTGCCCACGCCGGCAGCAGCGCGAACGCGGTGCTGGCGATCCCCAGGTACGCCCAGCGTGGCGGGCCCAACGTGAGCCCCAACCGGACCGGCAGGCTGAGCTTCCACGGCAGCGGCGGGGCGGTGAGGAACACCGCCGTCTCGGCGGCCTCCCGGGTCATCCGCAACTGTGGCCGTACGGCCTCGTAGTAGTCAGCGACCTCGGCGGCGGTCCCCGGGACGGTGGCCGGGTCCAGGCCGACCAGGGCTGCGGCGCGGCGCTGCTCGGTGTAGTAGCCGTCCACCTCGTCGTCGCTCAGCGGCAGCCCGGCGCGTCGGGCCGTGCTCAGGAACGACTCGACCTCGGTCACGTGCACCCAGCGCAGCAGGTCCGGTTCGTCGATCCTGAACTGTTCACCGGTGAGCGTGTCGGTGGCCCGCAGGCGGTCGTGCAGGCGGCGCAGCCGGGCCCCGGCGGCCTCCGCCTCGGCGGTGGTCCCGTAGACGGTGGTCGCCACGTAGGTGGCGGTGCGGAGAAGTCGACCCCAGGCGTCGGTGCGGTAGTTGCTGTTCTGCGCGACCCCGGCCATGGCCCGGGGGTGCAACGCCTGGAGGTAGAGCGAGCGCAGGCCGGCGACGATCAGGATCGGCTCCTCGTGCACCTTCCACGTGACCGAACCCGGACCGAAAAGGCCGAGGTCATCGGAGTCCACCGCACAAGAGTGCCACGATCGGGCCGACCTCGCCGGTCACGTGCCTCCGGTGCAGATGCTCAGACGTCGGCGGAGCGGCGGGCCCGGCAGCCCGGGCAGAGGCCCCAGAAGGTCACTTCGGCCTCGTCGACCTCGAACCCGTGCGCGCTGCTCGGCTCCAGGCACGGTGCGCTGCCCACCGCGCAGTCGATGTCGGCGATCTCGCCGCAGCCTCGGCAGACCACGTGGTGGTGGTTGTCGCCCACCCGCGCCTCATAGCGGGCGGGACTGCCCGCCGGCTCGATCCGGCGGGACAGCCCGGCCCGGGACAGCGCGCCCAGTACGTCGTAGACCGCCTGGGTGGAGACCGAGTCGAGGCGTTCGCGCACCCGCCGGGTGATTTCGTCGACCTCCAGGTGGCCGCCGTCGGCCAGCACGTCGAGCACCGCGAGGCGGGGGCGCGTGACACGCAGACCCCTCGACCGCAGCAGCTCCTCGGCACCGGACATTGGCCAATGACAACACGCTCGACCCGCATCGACAACCGTCGCCCGCTCCGGGTGGCCACCGACACAGCCAGGCAGGATCGGGAGTACGGCCCCAGCGAATGAACCCGATCGACGTGGCGCGCGTGTCATCCGTCGAGAGCCTGGGGACGATCGGCGGACCATAGGCTGAACACCCCTGACCATGATCCACCTGGAGGGTTCGATGTTCGAGGAGATCCTGGGTCTACCGGTGCACGTCCTGGTAATCCACGCGGTCGTCGTGTTCGTACCGCTGCTGGCGGTGCTGGCCATCGCGTACGTGGGGCTACCGCGGTGGCGGCACCGGCTGGACTGGGCCCTGGGCCTCCTCGCGGTGGCCGCGCCGGTGACCGCCTACGTCGCGGTCAAGTCGGGTGAGGCACTCACCGACGCGCTGGTGGCGCGGGGCTTCCAGGGGCCGATCCTCGATCAGATCTTCGAGCACAGCCGCTACGGGGACATCCTGTTACGCGTCGTGGTGCCGCTTGGGATCGTGGCCATCCTGCTGCTCGTGGCGACGAGTGGGCACCCCCGGGTGCCGCAGCTACCCGCGCTGGTCATCCCCGTGCTGGCGGTAGCGGCAGTGGGGCTTTCCATCGCCGCCCTGATCTACGTCTACCTGACCGGCCACTCCGGCGCCGAGACGGTGTGGGGCACCACCCTCTGAGCCGCTGGCCGGCGCTGCCGCCCGGGGGTGGGCATCAGAAGATGAGCCGCGAGCAGAGCAGACAGAGCAGTACCAGCAGCACCACGCCGGCCGCCGCCCCGAAGCCGTAGGTGACCCGCTGCGATCGCTGCTCGGCCGCGTCCAGGTCGGCCATGTCCTGCGGTGGCAGCCGTCGCGGCGGCGCCGGCTGCAGATGTACGGGTGGACGCCAACCCGCCGGCGGCGGCACGCTCGGCGGCGGGCCGGAGTATCCGCTGGTAGTGCCTCCCGCCGGTGCGATCGGTGCGGGCGGCGGGCCCGCGCTCCCGCTGACAGGGCCTCCCGTCGGTGCCGATGCGGGCGGCGGGCCCGCGTTCCCGCTGGCAGGGTGGCCCGTCGATGCTGGGCTGGCCTGCTCGTTCTGCTGTGAATTGGTGGGCCCGGCCGGTGGTGTGGTCGCGGGCGCGGCGGGAGGTTGGCCGGCCACCGCGTCGTCACCGGTGTCGGGCCGTCGCCAGTAGTCGTCCGGGTCGCTGCCACCGCTGGGGGTCGTCACGCCGTCCGACGCTACCAACGCCATCGGCGGCCCGGTCGCTTCTGGCCGGCGCGCCCACTGTCGGCGGTCCGGCCGGCGTGCCCAGTGCCGGCGGTCCGGCTGGCTCTGGCCGGCGTGCCCACCGCCGGTGGCCCGGTCCACCGCCGTCGGCTGCGCTAGTCTTGCCGCTCGTGAGCACCGAGGACCCTGGCACGCACGGCGCACCGCGAGACGATGACCGCGCCGTCGACCTGAGCGAAGACTTCGTGGTGCTGCCCGAGCAGACCACCGACGACACCGACCGTGGTTGGGGTGAGCGGTCGGGCGGCAACGACGACTGGCTGCTCGCCGAACGCCCCCCGCACTGGGAATGACCCCCGCAGCTTCGGCCAGACCCTGACGATCTCGATCCGCCAGCTCTCTGCCCTGGGCGGTGGCCGGTGCTCGACCGGGGCGGATGCCTGTCCTGCTGCGCTCGCCCGACCGACCTTGGTCGGCCTACCGGGTCGGGTCGTCCGCCACCGATGGAGAGTCGGAGGGCACGGCGGTCGGAGGGCATCCGGTCGGGGTGTGCAGGACCGCGGCGGCCAGGCCGAGCAGCGCGGCGACCAGACCGGCCCGGAGCAGGGTGCGCCCGCCGGGCAGAGTGAGCTGGCGCAGCGGGCGCAACGCCCGCGCGGAATCTGGATCGACCATCGCCTCTGCCGCCTCCCGTCCCCGAGCGCCGCAGTGGCACTCATGCAGGGGAGGCTAGGCAGTTCCCGCCGCCTCGGCCGACCCACGGCCACCGCCTGTGGACAACCGCCCGGCCTGTGGACAACGCGCATCCGCCGGTGCGATCTGCTAGGAGAATCGCTTTGATCGACTCGGGATCAGGGAAATCGGGCGGTCAGAGCGACGGGGACAGGCCGGCTTCCTGGAACCCGAGTCGATCGAGGCTCGACCCGTGGTGGGGTCGGGCCTTCGGCGATCAGGACGTGGAGCTGGCCGTCGCCGCCTTGCCGCCGCCCGATGCGCCCGAGGACGACCCGGAGGACGACCCCGAGGACCCCGACCCCGAGGACGAGGACGACCCGGACGAGGACGAGGACCCCGAAGAGGACGACGAGCTGTCAGCGGAGGACGACTCGGACTTCGCCGGCTTGGTGGTCGTGCCGCCGGCGGTCGTCTCGGAACCGGACGCCCGGGAGTCGGTGCGGTAGAAGCCCGAACCCTTGAAGACGATGCCGACCGAGTTGAAGACCTTGCGCAGCCGCCCCTGACACGCCGGGCACTCGGTCAGCGGCTCGTCAGAGAAGGACTGCACCGCCTCGAGCTGCTCACCGCACGTGGTGCAGGCGTACTGGTACGTGGGCACGTTCTCCTCCGGATCTGGGCTCAGCCAGTTGGCACTCGACGTATTCGAGTGCCAATGGTGCGTCATTCGCCCCGGGTTCGTCCAGCAGACGTGTGGGGCGCGACACCGTGCGCCGCACCCGGGCCGCCGTCAAGCGTACGCACCCCGTCGGCGGGAGTGACGACCGCGCGCACCCGACGGTCGTGGGGCTCCGCCGGCAGCGCCTCGACCAGCTCACCGTCGTGCAGCGGCACCACCGTCAGGGCCGCCGCGGGGACCCGGGCGAGGGCGCGGTCGTACGACCCGCCACCGCGCCCGAGCCGCCGACCGTGGTGGTCGACCGCGAGAGCCGGAACGATCACGAGTTCCGCGTGTGCCACGGCGGCCACCCCGAGACGGGCACCGACCGGTTCTCGGATACCCCGTCCCGCAGCGATCACGGCATCGGGCCCGGTATACGCCGCCCAGTCCAGATCCAGGTCACCGAGGAGCACCGGCAGCAGCAACTCGGCGTCCGCCGGCAGCGCCGCCCGCAGCACCTCGGGCAGGTCGGGCCCGCCCGGTTCGGAGCCGACCGGCACGTACGCCGTCATCCGGTGTGGGCGCAGTCGGCGTACCAGGGCGACCAGCTCGGCCTGCACGCGCCCGGCGGCGGCTGCCCGGGTCGCGGCGGGCAGCGACCGGCGGCGGGCGAGCAGCTCGACGCGGGTGTTCCGCTTCGCCACTCGGGTCACTTCCGCTTCATCAGAAAATTCCGGCACGCAACACTCCTGACGCAACGCCTCTCCCACGGTTGCACTGTGTCAGCATCGCAAGCAACGGAGGCGGAACTTCCGGGGGGACGAGTGACGCTACGCGGGCGGTTGACGGCAGCCTTCCTCGTGGTGGTGCTCGGGCCCGTCCTGCTCGGCGCGCTCTTCGTCGCCTCCACAGTCGCGGCGGTGGACCGCAGCCGCTCCACCGAGCGCCTGGCGGTGGCTGCATCCGCGGTTCGCACCTCGGTCGACGCGCTCTGCCAGCAGCTACGCGCCACCGCCGACGCGGTGGCGCTCACCGCCGACCCCGCCGTCGCCGCCGCGCAACTGGTCGGTCGGGGTCTGGCCGCCGCGGTGCTGGTCAGCGACGTGGCCGGCCAGGTCACCTACCTGTCGCCCGGTGCTCCGTCGACCCCGTGGCAGGACTGCGACGGCTCGGCCGAGGGCACGAACGGGGGCTCGAACCCGGGCTCGGCGGGCCCGGTCCGTGCGTTGGCCGCCCAGGTCGACCTGCACGATCGCGCCGGCACCCGGCTGGGCACTGTGACCGCCGCGCAACTGGTCGACCCGGCCTTCGTGGCCCGGCTGGCGGCGGTGACCGGGGTGGCGGTCACCCTCCTCGACAGTGGGGCGAGCGCCGCTCGGGTCACCCATACGACCGAGTCCGGTGACGTCCGCGACGCGGTGCTGGCCGCCGCCGTCGGCGTACGGGGCGAGCAGGTCACCGAGACCAACGAGGGCCGGTACGTGCGCAGGCTCGGGCCCTCCGACACGCAGCCGCTGCCACTGGTGCTCTCCGTGCCCAGTGAACGGCCACCGGGGTTGCACGCCACGCTGCTCGGGGTGGTCGTGCTGGCCGGGCTGCTCGCGGTGCTGGCCGCTTGGCGGCTGGCCCGGGTGACCACCCGGCCGCTGGCGGAGCTGGCCGGTGCCGTCGACCGGGTGGCCCAGGGCGATCTGACCGCCCGGGTGCCGGTGCGCAGTCGTGACGAGTTGGGTCGGCTGGCCGCCGCGTTCAACCGGATGACCCGGGAGACCGGCTCCTACGTCGCGGCGTTGACCAGCAACCGGGACCAGCTGCGCGGGCACCTCGCGGTGCTCGGCGACACGCTGGCCAGCACACACGACCTGCAACGCATCCTGCGCGTGATCCTGCGCAGTGCCATCGGGGCCACGGGCGCGCGCGCCGGTGCCGTGCTGCTGGTGGAGACCGGCGGGGTGCTCGTCGCCCAGTGCACGGAGGGGTTGGACGGGCGCTGGCCGGCGGAGGAGGCGGACGGGTCGCAGACGCTCCGGGTGCCGGTCGGCGTCGGCGTGGTCGGTGAGGTCGCCGCCACCGGGGAACCGCAACGGGGCAGGGCGGAGCAGACCGAGACGCCAACGGGTGAGCCACGCTGTCGTACCTACGTCGCGGTTCCGTTCGCCGCCCCGCCCGGCGGTGCCACGGCCACCCTCGGCGGATCCTCGGGGCCGGTCGACGAGGCGGGCGCGGCGGCCGCCCTCGGCGTGCTGGCCCTCTATGACCGGCTGGGCGCCGACGAGTTCGACGACGACGACCTGGCCACCCTGCGCACCTTCGCCGGCCACGCGGCCGTGGCGGTGGACAACGTCCGGGTGCACGAGGAGGCGCAGCGGCTCTCCCTCACCGACCCGCTCACCGGGCTGTGGAACTACCGCTACCTGCGCGAGTCGATCCGGCGGGAGGTGGAACGGGCCAGCCGCTTCGGGCGGATGCTCAGCGTCCTCGCGTTGGACCTGGACCGGTTCAAGGACGTCAACGACACCTACGGGCACGCCGCGGGGGACACCGTCCTGGCCGAGTTCGCCCGCCGGGTGCGCGGGGAGATCCGGGAGGTCGACCTGGCCTTCCGCCAGGGTGGTGAGGAGTTCGTGCTGCTGCTGCCGGAGACAGACGCCCGGGGCGCGGCGATCGTTGCCGAGCGGCTCGGCGCGGCGGTGCGCGACACGCCCATCGCCGTCGAGGCGTACGCCGGGCCGGTCCTGGTGACCGTGTCGGTGGGCATCGCCGTCTTCCCGGACCACGGCAGCACCGGGCGAGAGGTGCTGGAGGCCGCCGACGACGCCCTCTATGCGGCCAAGGCGGCGGGCCGTGACACGTACCGGGTCGCCGAGGTTCGCTCGGATCTGCCGACCCGGGAAATTCCCGTGCTCGCGTGCGCGGTGAGCCCTACCGACGGGCTGCCGCGCGCCGGCCAGCCGGTGCAGGCCAGCCGGGAGCCGGGCGGGCCCGCCCGGTCCGACCCGGCGGTGGGCGTACCGGAATCATCGCTGGCGGGCCCGGCGCAGGCCCGGCCGGATTCGGTCGACGACACGCCGGACGTCGCGACGGACGCGGCGCGGGCCGGCCCGGACGCGGCGCGGCCGGGGCCGGGTGGCGGCGCGTCTTCTGGGCCACACCCGCCGCGGCAGAGCCGTGGCCGATAGTCTCGCGGCATGTCGGAGCACTCAGCGAACCCCTCATCGACGGTCGCCGCAAACGGCCGTCCCCTGGCGGTCAAGGCCGTCATCCCGGCCGCCGGACTGGCCACCCGGTTCCTGCCGGCCACCAAGGCGGTGCCCAAGGAACTGCTGCCGGTGGTGGATCGGCCGGTGTTGCAGTACATCGTCGAGGAGGCCACGCAGGCTGGCATCGGTGACGTGTTGCTGATCACCGGTCGGGGTAAGACGTCGATGGTGGACCACTTCGACCGTCGTCCGGACCTGGAGACCAGGTTGGAGGAGAAGGGCGACTCCGAGCGGCTGGCCGCCGTACGTCGGCCCAGCGAGCTGGCCGAGATCTACACCGTGCGGCAGCCCGAGCAGCTCGGGCTCGGCCACGCCATCGGGTACGCCGAGTCGCACGTCGGCGACGCCCCCTTCGCGGTGCTGCTCGGCGACGAGTTCGTCAAGCCGTCGGAGCCGCTGCTGCCGGCGATGCTGGAGTTGCAGGCCCGCACCGGCGGTGTGGTGCTCGCCTTCTTCGAGGTCGACCCGTCCGAGACCAAGCGGTACGGGATCGCCTCCGTCGAGCCGGCCGAGTCGGAGCTGACCGACATCGGCGAGGTCGTCAAGGTGACCGGGATGGTGGAGAAGCCGCAGCCGGAGGACGCCCCGAGCAACCTGGCGGTGCTCGGCCGCTACGTGTTGCCGGGCAAGATCTTCGACGCGATCCGGCGGACCAAGCCGGGCAGCGGCGGCGAGATCCAGCTGACCGACGCGATGGAGCTGCTGCGTACCGAGGGCACCCCGGTGCACGCGATCGTCTACCGGGGCACCCGCTACGACACCGGCATGCCGCTGGGATATCTCCAGACGGTGGTGCAGATCGCCGCCGAGCGCGAGGACCTGGGCACCGAGTTCCGGTCCTGGCTGGCCGACTTCGTCAAGGCCGACGCGGCAGGCGGATCTGGTACATGACAGCGACGGCCGACGCCGAGGCGGCCGCGAACGAGTTGACGCCGCTCGCCGACTACCTGGGCAGCGTGCTGCGCAGGTTGCGCGCGCTGCCGCCACTCGACCTCGACCTCACCCAGGCGCACGGCAACGTCCTCGCCGAGGACGTCGTCGCGCCGCACGCCTTCCCGGCCTTCGACCAGGCGGCCGTGGACGGCTACGCCGCGCGCTGGGAGGACATCTCCGGAGGGGGGCGGGGGCCGAGCTACGTCCCGGCCCCCTCCGGCATGCCCGGCGGTCGCACCATCCGGCTCAACGTGGTCGGCGATCTCGGCGCCGCGAGCTGGCGGCCGGTCCGGCTCACCCCCGGCTCGTGCTTCTCGGTGGCCGCCGGGGCACCGCTGCCGGTCGCCGCTGACGTCGTTGTCCCGGTGGAGTGGACCGACCAGGGCATGGCCGCAGTGGAGATCTTCCGCACCCCCAAACGGGGGTACGGGGTACGCCGAGCGGGTGAGGAGCTGCCCGCCGGCACCCTGCTCGCTCGGGCCGGCACCTACGTGTCCCCGGCCCTGGTCGCCGTCTTCGCGGCGACCGGCATCGGGCACGTGGTGGTCCGGCCCAGTCCGCGGGTGGTCATCGTGGCCACCGGTGACGAACTCGTCGACGTCGGCCGGGGTAGTCAGCCCGGTCAGGTGGTGGACGCGAACTCGCACGCGCTGACCGCCGCAGCGGCCGAGGTGGGCGCGCTGGCGTACCGGGTGGGAATCTGCGACGACGACCCGGAGGGGCTGCGCGGGCTGCTGGAGGACCAGACGCTGCGTGCCGACCTGATCATCACGACCGGGGGCACCGGCACCGGCCCCGGAGACATGGTGCGTCGGATCCTCTCCCGCCGTGAGGGCGGTCGCGCCGGGCCGGTCACCTTCACCGACGTGGCGCTCTACCCCGGCACCGCGCTCGGGTTCGGCACTGTCGGCGCCGAGGAGGTGCCGGTGGTCTGCCTGCCCGGCGACCCGGGTGCCGCGTTGATCGGCTTCGAGGTGCTGGCCCGCCCCGCCATCCAACTGCTCGCCGGTGCCGAGCCGGTGTTCCGACCCAGTGTGCGGGCACACCTGCTGGAGACCGTGTCGTCGCCGACCGGGCTTCGCGAGTTCCGGCCGGCGCACGTCGCCGAGCGGCGCGGCGGCGGGTACACGGTCCAGCCGCTCAGCGGAGGACCGTTCACCCTCTCCGGGTTGGCCGAGGCCAACGGGCTGCTGGTGCTCGGCGAGCGGGTCACCACGGCCGCCGCCGGCTCCACAGTGGACGTCCTGCTGCTGGACCGCCGCCGGTGACGCGTCCCGGCCGGCCCGCTCGCGGCCCGCGTCGGGTGATCGTCGGATCTGTGCGGTGAACGCGGTGAGGCCACTTGTGCGCGACACGGTCCCGCGCGGGAGACTGTCCAGGTGAGTCTCTTCGGTCCCGCGCGGGCACCGGGCTGGCCGGTGGAACTGGCCGACGGCCCAGTGCTGCTGCGGCCGTACCGGCGCTCCGACGCGGCGGCGTGGTCGGAGGTGCGGCGGGCCAACCGGGCCTGGCTGGCACCCTGGGAGTCGTCACTGCCCGGCGGCTGGGACGAGATGAACTCGCCGGCCGCGTTCCGCTGGGTGCACCGTGACCAGCGGCGCTCGGCCCGCGAAGGTGAGGGCATGCCGTTCGCGGTCTGCCTGCGTGAGGCCGACCGGGACCGGCTGGTCGGGCACATCAACGTGGGCAGCATCGTGCGGCGGGCCCTCTGCTCCGGCTACGTCGGCTACTGGGTGGACGCCCGGGCCGCCGGCCAGGGTGTGATCCCGACTGCGCTGGCGCTCGCCGTGGACCACGCGTTCGGCCCGGGCGGGCTGCACCGGGTGGAGGTGAACATCCGTCCGGAGAACCGGCCGTCCCGGCGGGTGGTGGAGAAGTTGGGCTTCCGCGAGGAGTCGTACCACGTGCGCTACATGCACATCGACGGCGCCTGGCGGGACCACATCGGGTACGCGATGACGAGTGAGGAGATCGCCGCCGAGGGTGGCCTGCTGGCCCGCTGGCACCGGGTTCGCGCCAACGCGCGGTAGGAGGATTTCCCGACATCGGCCCACTCGTCCCACGGACGGGATCGGCGCGGCGCGGTGGCAACCCGGTCGGTGCGCCGTAACCTCAAGTAACTGCAAGCTGCGGCAAGCGCTCCCCGGCCGGACGATCCACGCGCCCAGGCGTGATCCATGGAAGATCCTGCGGTCGGGTGGCGGTTGCTTCGAATTCGGTGACGGGAGGGGTGAGGGTGCCGACCTCGGTGCTCCTCGCCGTCCTCGCCGCCGCCGGCCTGCTCGCCCTGGCCCCGGCGTTGGTTCGCCGGTACGACGCCACCGAGCGGCTGGTGGCGGAGCGGGCGCAGTCGACGGCGCGGGTGCTCCAGCGCCGCCGACGGCGCCGCACTGTGCCGGGACGGCGACCCGTCCATCCTCCGCGCTCACTGATAGTCACCCTCAGTGAAGATGCGACTACCGGCGTGTTGGGCGCGCCGGTCTCCGCGCCGCCGGCCGTCCGCCGCTCCGGTCGACTGCGCGCCGTGCCCGCCGCACCGAAGCGGTCCCGTCGCCGCCCGCCGCCGCGCCGGCAGCACACCCCCGCCGTCTACCGGCGTCGCCGTGTGCTCGCCGCCCTGCTGCTCCTCAACGTCGTCGAGTTGATCGGTGTGCTGTTCGTCAGCCCCGGCTTCTGGGTCGGCTTCGGGGTCACCTTCCTCCTCCTGGCCCTCTACGTCGTGCACCTGCGGGGTCAGGCCCTGGCCGGGCGTCGCCGCCGCCGCGCCCGAGCCCGGGAGGCCGCCTGGTTGGCTGCCCGGCAGGCCGAGGTGCGCCGGGAGCAGGCCCGTAGGGCAGCGGCCCGCCGGGAGGCGCAGCGCCGCCTCGCCGCCCAGCGCGAAGGGGTACGCCGCGCCGCCATGGGCCTGGACCGGCCGGGAGACCTGCCGGCGGCGGTCAACGGTGGATCGGTCTCGTACCGGCGGTCGGGCGGCCTGCGTGGCCGCCCCTACGAGGCCGGCCGAGGCGCCTGACGGCCGGTCCCGGCCGGGGCGCGGGCCCCGCCGGGCCGCGGTCCCGGCCGGGCCCGGCTGGCTTGATGGACTCGGGGT
>NZ_JBEZEH010000010.1:0-63866 GCF_040648775.1 Micromonospora sp. NPDC049089 | reverse complement strand
ATGCGGGCGTTGGGCCCGGCGGGGCCCCCGGCCGCTAAATTCCACCCCCCGGGGGCCACGGCTGACGTTGGGGGCGGGCCCTGGGCCGCGGTCCGGCGCCCCGGGGCCCACACGCGCCGGTCAGCGCTCGAAGCGACCGGCCCGAATCGCGCCGATGAACGCTGTCCACCCCGGCGGGCTGACCGCGAGTGTGGGACCGGTCTGGTCCTTGGAGTCGCGGACCCCGACCAGACCATGGACATCGACCAGGTTGTCCGCCACTTCCACGCAGAGCCCCTGGTCGTTTGAACGGCTACTGGTACGCCAGACCGCGCCCGCAAGATCGTGCATCGTCGTTACCTCCGTGTGCGTCGGGATTGCCCCACCGCTGTGGACGGGCATTGGGCCCGGCCCGTGTGGGACCACTTGATCCGCGTGACCAACGGCGCAACGAGGGCTCTTGATCGCACCCGCTGTGCGATCAAGAGTCCCGTGAACGAGACGACTCGAAGACCAGATGGTCAGAGCGCTCCGGAGGGGGCGCAGTAATCCGACTCAGCAGAGGAAAGCCGCTGCTGGGCCGTACCGCGGCGGCGGCTTCAACGGGCCGGACGAACCGTGCCGGACACCTCGCCGAGGGCGATTGTGGTGCCGTCCGGGCCGGGCGCCGTGGCGGTGATGGTCACCGTGTCGCCGTCTTCGAGGAAGGTACGGCTCTCGCCGCCCACGGTGACCGGTTCGGCCCCGCCCCAGGTCAGTTCCAGGAAGGACCCGACCTGTCCCCGTTCCGGGCCGGAGACGGTCCCGGAGGCGTACAGGTCACCGGTGCGCAGCGAAGCCCCGTTGACGGTGAGGTGCGCCAACTGCTGGGCGGGGGTCCAGTACATGGTGGCGAACGGAGGCTCGCTGACCTGGTCGCCGTTCCACTCGACCGACAGGCGCAGGTCCAGGCCCAGGTGCGGCACGTCCCGCAGATAGTCCACCACCGGCGGGTCCTGGTCGGGGGCCGCCACGTTGGCGTTGCCGAGGGCGTCCAGCGGCGTCACCCAGGCCGAGATCGAGGTGGCGAACGACTTGCCGAGGAACGGGCCGAGCGGCTGGTACTCCCAGGCCTGGATGTCCCGGGCCGACCAGTCGTTGACCAGCACCACACCGAAGACGTGCTCGGCGAAGTCGTCGACGGAAACCCGATCGCCCAACGCGCTCGGTACGCCCACCACGAATCCCACCTCGGCCTCGATGTCGAGGCGTACCGATGGGCCGGTGACCGGGCCCTCGGCGGAGGCCCGCTGCCCGGTCGGCCGGGTCACCGGCGTGCCGGAGACGACCACCGTGCCGGCCCGCCCGTGGTAGCCGATCGGCAGGTGCTTCCAGTTGGGCAGCAGCGGCGGCTGGCCGGGGCGGAAGATCTGCCCGACGTTCGACGCGTGGTGCTCCGAGGAGTAGAAGTCGACGTAGTCGGCCACCTCGATGGGGAGCAGCAGCTCCACGTCGTCGAGGGGCACCAGCAGCGGCTCCACCGCGCCCCGGTGCGCCGGGTCGGTCAACAGCTCGGTGATCCGCTGCCGTGCCGCCGTCCACTGCGGACGACCCAGGGCCATGAAGTCATTGAGCACGGGCCGGCACAGCGTGCCGGCGGCCAGCACCAGCTCGGCGGCCTCCGCCGCCGCGAGGTCGAAGACCCAGGACCCGATCCGTACGCCGATCCGCGAAGGACCCCCGTCCTGCCGGAACACCCCGTACGGCAGGTTCGTCACCCCGTACGGCGAACCGTCGGCGCCGGTCACCCAGGTCATGCGTCGTAGCCCCCGTTCACCAGCCCAAGCCGGATCAGATCGGTCAGTGGTTCCAGAATGCTGCACGAGCCGAAGCCCACCCACAGGGGGCGAGGCCCGTCCAGCCGTGCCGTCGTGCGCTCCACCAGGGGGCGCGGGTCGACAACGGTGAGCAGCTCGGCGACCGTGCGCACGCCGTCACCCTCGGCGGCGGCCAGGGTCGCGGCCAGCACGTTGGCGTAGCCGTGGTGGGTGAACCCGGTCTCCGGGTCGAGGTGTCGGATCGCCTGGTGCAGCCCGGCGGTGAGCTTGAACGGCAGGCCCCGGTCCCGGCAGGCGCAGATCACGGTGGCCAGTTCGGTCGGGGTGGGGAAGAGTTCGGCGGCCAGGCCGCCGGTGCGGAACTTGGCCGCGATCGGCACCCCGTCGGCCCGCGCGGCGACGAGCGCGTCCAGGGCGCCCATCAGTCCGAAGGTCAGCGGCAGTTCGGCGTAGACGGTTTCCACGCCCGGCAGCGCGTCGGTCAGCCGCAGCAACTCGGCGATGCCGGGCAGCGGGTCCTCGCCGCGCTTGGCAACCGCCACCTCTACCTGGCGCGCCGTGACGCCGTCGGGGGCGAGGAACGACAGCGCGAACGGCAGGTTCCCGATCCCGGTGTCGCCGATCACGCCGACCACCAGGCCCTCGCCCGGGTCGACGAGACCGGTCAGCTCACCGGCGGCCACGTCCGAGGCGGGGATCAGCAGTGGGCCGACCAGGTCGGCGTACCAGGCGGCGCGGTGTTGGCGGTGGGCGACCAGGGCGTCGTGCAGCGCGGCGCTGCCCGGCGGGAAGACGGCGGCGTCGTCCACCAGGCCGTGGAGGAGTGCTGGCACCTGCGTTGACACGGAACAAGAATGTACGGGACGCTACGAGGAACGGACAACAGCGTCCGATTATCGGACGCCCTCGGCCGGTGAACGGGAAATATCGGGAGGCGAGATGCCGTACTACCGCAGCGTCGGCGAGGTGCCGCGCAAGCGCCACACCCAGTTCCGGCAGCCCGACGGCAGCCTCTACGCCGAGGAGCTGATGGGCCAGGAGGGCTTCTCCTCCGACTCGTCCCTGCTCTACCACCGGCACGCGCCCACCGCGATCCTGGCCGCCGACGAGTTCACCCCGCCCACCTTCACCCGGGCGCCGAACCTACCGCTCAAGCCCCGCCACCTGCGCACCCACAAACTGGACACCGGCGGTTCCGACCCCATCCTCGGCCGGCAGTACCTGCTTGCCAACGACGACGTACGGATCGGTTACGTCCTCGCCGACCGACCCTCACCGCTGTTCCGCGACGCCACCGGCGACCACTGCCTCTACGTCGAGTCGGGCGCCCTGCGGGTCGAGTCCCCGTTCGGCGTGCTGGACGCGGTCGCCGGCGACTACGTCGTCATCCCCACCTCGACCATCCACCGGCTGGTGCCCACCGGCGACCAACCCGTCCGGCTGCTCGCCGTCGAGGCGTCCGGGCACATCGGCCCGCCCAAGCGCTACCTCTCCGTACGCGGCCAGTTCCTGGAGCACTCGCCGTACTGCGAGCGGGACGTCCGCGGCCCCGACGCCCCGCTGCTCGTCGACGGCGAGGAGGTCGAGGTGCTGGTCCGGCACCGGCGCGGCTGGACCCGTTACGTCTACGCCAACCACCCGTTCGACGTGGTCGGCTGGGACGGGCATCTCTACCCGTGGGCGTTCTCCATCCACGACTTCGAGCCGATCACCGGCCGCATCCACCAGCCCCCGCCGGTGCACCAGACCTTCCAGGGGCCCAACTTCGTCATCTGCTCGTTCGTGCCCCGCAAGGTCGACTATCACCCGCAGTCGATCCCGGTGCCGTACAACCACCACAACGTCGACTCCGACGAGATGCTCTTCTACACCGGGGGCAACTACGAGGCACGGCGCGGCTCCGGCATCGAGCAGGGCTCGATCTCCCTGCACCCGTCCGGCTTCACCCACGGCCCCCAGCCGGGTGCCGCCGAGCGATCCATCGGCGCGGACTACTTCGACGAGTTGGCCGTCATGGTCGACACCTTCCGCCCGCTGGATCTCTGCGACGCCGCCAGCTCCTGCGAAGACGAGGGGTACGCCTGGACGTGGGCGCGTTCTGTTTAGTCGCCGTTGGGGGTTTCGCCGGAGCCCGCCCGCTCTGGGCGGTCAGGCTTGATCCCGACGCGGTCGGGCTCCGGCGAAACCCTGAGCCGGTCGAGCTGAACGACGCTTGTGGATCATGCTGGCGGGCGCGGCCCGACGCTTTGGTGGTTAGCGGATGGCGGTTCGGGTGAAGACGGCGAACTCGGCTACCGCTGTGGTGGCGATCGCCAGCACCAGGGGCCACGGGGAGCCGACCATGGCGTACACCAGCAGCAGCAGCGGCGCGGCGGCCACGGCGTAGACGGCCAGGGCCATCGCCCGGTCCGAGTGCAGCAGGGCGGGAAGGACGCTCCGGGTCAGCCCGGGCAGCCGGGCCGCGAGCTGCCACACGATGATCCCGCCGGTGAGCGCGGCGAGCACCGCCAGGACGCGGGAGAAGCCGTCGTTCGCCGACGCCGCGAACGCGACCAGCACCGCCGCCACCAGCGACCATCCCGCGCCGTAGAGGACCAGGCGGTGCAGCCCGTACGCGAGGGTTCGTGGCGAGTCGATCCGCCTCGGGCTGACCGTCACCGCCTCGGCGACGTGCTCCAACGCCTCCGACCAGCGGCGCTGCTCCAGCCGCATGACACCCACGTCGTGGCCGGCCTCGCCGATCCGCGGGTCGAGCCGCAGCGCCTCCCGGTAGGCCCGCTCAGCCAGGTCGAACAGGTCCAGGCGGGCGGCGACCAGGCCGAGCACCAGGTGCGCCTGCGGCTCCTGCGGAGCCAACTCGACACCTCGCCAGGCCGCGTTCAGCGCCGGCTGACCGTTGCGGGCGCCGGCCAGGATCGCCGCCGCGCTCCGCTGGGCGTACGCGTCGGCCGGGCCGAGGGCGAGGACCCGGTCGGCGGTGGCCGCCGACTCGCTGTAGCGCTCCAGGTCGGCCAGGGCCATGCCCCTGGCAACCAGCGGGGGCAGGGCCTCGGGTGCGGCTGCCACGGCCGTGTCGGCGGCGGTGAGCGCCTCGGTCGGGCGGCCGGCGGCCAGGTGCACCCGGGCCAGCATGGTGAGCGCGTCGACGTCATCCGGCTGGAGGGCCAACCCGTAGGCCAGTTCCCCGGCCGCCTCGTCGTAGCGGCCGAGTTCGGCGAGGAGTTGGGCCCGCTGGACGTAGCCGTCGGCGGCGGACTGGTCGGGGGTGGGGTCGCTGGACATCGCGGCGAGCTTAGGCGGCCGACGCGTCGTACACCAGGGCCACCGCGACCCCGGTCAACCCTTCCTCACGGCCGGCGAAGCCGAGCCCGTCGGTGGTCGCCGCCGAGACGGTGACCGGGGCGCCGACCGCGGCGGAGAGCACCTCCTGCGCCTCCTCGCGACGCCGGCCGATCTTGGGACGGTTGCCGATGACCTGCACGGACACGTTGCCGACCTCCAGGCCGGCGGCGCGCACCCGACGGGCCGTCTCGGTCAGCAGAGCCACCCCGGACGCGCCGGCCCACTCCGGCTGGCCCACCCCGAAGGCGGAACCGAGATCACCGAGACCGGCGGCGGAGAGCAGGGCGTTGCAGGCGGCGTGCGCTGCCACGTCGGCGTCGGAGTGCCCGGCGAGGCCGTCCTGATCGGGCCAGAACAGCCCGGCCACCCAGCACGGCCGGCCCGGCTCGAACGCGTGCACGTCGGTGCCGATGGCGACCCGGGGAACGATCATGATCAGAGGGTACGCGTCAACCGGCCGCAACCGAGGCCACCCGGGCCCGGGGCGTGGTGGAAACCGGGATGGTCGGCGACGTCGACGCAGCGCTCTCCGTCCGGGCCGACCGCCCCGCAGAACAGCCGCTCGGCCCGCTGCCAGGCGTCCGCCGGTGACAGGGCCGCCGCACCGAGTGCCACCTCCGAGCGCAGCAGGCTCAGCGCCTCCGCGTACGCCACCGCCAGCTCGCGCGCCTCGGCCGGGCCGGGCGCGGTGAAGCCCAGGTGCACCGTGAAGAACCGGTGCGGACGGGTGGGCCGCCGAGGCGGCCCGATCAGGGACCGCCCGTCGCGGCCTCCGCCCAGTGCCCCGGCCACTCGCCGCTGCCGCCAGTGCGGCGCTCTGTTGTCGCGCATCCGCCCTCCCCGTGCTCGTTTCACCAGCAAACCAGGTTCCGCCGTCCCTGGGAGGGGCCAGCCGAGCGGGGTTCAGCGGCGACGACGGGGGTAAGCGCAGCGGCAAACGCGACCAGCCCCACCTGCGCGTGAGGAGACCCGATGGCGACCATGCCGGCCGACCGCAGCCCGGACAGCACCCTCGCGCTGCTCCGCGCCGGCTACCGGTTCATCGGCGAGCGCTGCGAGCGGTACGGCAGCGACGTCTTCACGACCCGGATCCTGCTCGCCCCGACCATCTGCCTGCGGGGCCGGCCGGCGGCGGAGTTGTTCTACGACAACGACCGCTTCCAGCGCGCCACAGCGATGCCGCTGCGCGTGCAGCGGACCCTGACCGGGAGGGGCGGGGTGCAGGGGCTGGACGGGCCGGAGCACGTCGACCGCAAGGCCATGTTCATGTCGATCATGACGCCAGCGGCGATCCAGCGGCTCGGTCAGCTCTTCGACGACGAGTGGCGGACCCGGGTCGCCGCCTGGGAACGTGCCGGTCCGGTGTCGCTCTACGACGAGCTGGGTCGGCTGCTGACCCGGGTGGTCTGCGCCTGGGCGGGGGTACCGCTGCCCACGTCACAGGTCGAACGCCGCGCCGTCGAGCTGCACGCCATGATCGAGGCCCCGGCGGTGATGGGACCCCGACACTGGCGGGGACGGATCGCCCGGTACCGCGCCGAACGCTGGCTCGCCGATCTCGTCGAACGGACCCGGGTCGGTTTCGCCCCGGCGCCGGCCGGCAGCGCCCTGGCCGTGATCGCCGAATACCGGGACGGGCGCGGCAACCTCCTGCCCCGGCGGATCGCTGCGGTGGAGCTGCTCAATGTGCTGCGCCCGGTGGTCGCCGTCGACCAGTACATGACCTTCGCCGCGCTCGCCCTGCACGAGCATCCGGCCTGGCGGGAACGGGTCCGCGACGACGACGAGTCCACCGAGCGTTTCGTCCAGGAGGTACGCCGTTACTACCCGTTCTTTCCGATGGCGGCGGCCCGGGTCCGGCGGTCCTTCGACTGGCAGGGCCACCACTTCCCGAAGGGTCGACGGGTGCTGCTCGACCTCTACGGCACCAACCACCACCCGACGCTCTGGCCACAACCGGAGCTGTTCCGCCCGGAGCGGTTCGCCGGCCGCCGGGTGGACCCGTACGAGCTGATCCCGCAGGGCGGTGGCGACCACTGGGCCGGGCACCGCTGCGCCGGCGAGTGGATCACCATCGACCTGATGAAGCGGGCGGTCACCAACCTGACCACCACCATGCGCTACGACGTGCCGGTCCAGAACCTGGCCCTGGATCTGCACCGGATGCCCGCGCTGCCGCCCCTCGGGCTGACCCTCACCAACGTCCGCCATTTCTCCCGCACGGACGATGATCGTGCGTGGTCGAGGTGACGACGTGACACGGCGGACCGAAGCCCCACCGACCCGCCTACCGATGACGTACGTACTGCCGCTGCGTTGGCAAACCGACACCGACACCGACACCGGCCTGACCGAGCTGACCGACTACCTGCGCTGGCTGGGTGACCGGGTGGAGGTGCTCGTTGTCGACGGCTCGCCTCCGCCTGTCTTCGCCCGGCACGCCGAGGCGTGGCGAGGGCTGGTCCGGCACCTTCCACCGGATCCGGGTGAGCGTGGGCTCAACGGCAAGGTGCTGGGCGTACACACCGGGGTCCGCGCGGCCGGGCACCAGCACGTGGTGATCGCCGACGACGACGTCCGGTACGACGAGTCCGCGCTGACCGCGGTACACCGGCTGCTGGACCGGGCCGACCTGGTACGCCCGCAGAACTACTTCGACCCGCTGCCCTGGCACGCCTGGTGGGACACCGGCCGCACCCTGCTCAACCGGGCGCTCGGGGCGGACTACCCGGGCACCCTCGCCGTGCGGCGCAGCACCTTCCTCGCCATGGGCGGGTACGACCCGGACGTGCTCTTCGAGAACCTGGAGCTGATCCGCACGGTGCGCGGGTACGGCGGCACCGAGGCGACGCCGGCCTGGCTGTACGTCCGCCGACTACCTCCGGACGCCGCGCATTTCCGTGGTCAACGAGTGCGTCAGGCGTACGACGATCTGGCTCAGCCGGCTCGCCTGCTGACCGCGCTCGCGGTGCTGCCGGCGGTGGCGGTCGCGTCGCGCCGCCCCGGGCTGTTGCTCGGCGCGGTGGCCGGTGTCGTCGCCCTGGCCGAGACGGGTCGCCGCCGCGCCGGCGGCACCCGTGTGTTCCCGCCGGGCACGGCGCTGGCGGCCCCACTCTGGCTGCTGGAACGTGGTGTGTGCGGCTGGCTGGCGGTCACCCGACGCCTCCTGCTGGGCGGCGTCCGCTACGGCGACACCCGAATCCGTCGAGCCGCCAACCCCGCCCCGCGAAACCCACGACTCCCCGCGATCTTGCACTTCCGGTTGGGACATTACCGCCGGTAAACGCATAGAACCCCAGCCGAAACCGCAAGATCGGCGCTGACCTCAACGCGACAGCTCGCGGGCACCGGAGGGTGACCGCGAGCTGTCGTGCTGGTTGGGGGTGTTTCAGGGAGTGGCGTGGTCCTTGACCTGGTGGGCGG
The DNA here is from genome assembly GCF_040648775.1 of Micromonospora sp. NPDC049089. Taxonomy (NCBI): domain Bacteria; kingdom Bacillati; phylum Actinomycetota; class Actinomycetes; order Micromonosporales; family Micromonosporaceae; genus Micromonospora; species Micromonospora sp. NPDC049089. The sequence continues at coordinate 55,305 of NZ_JBEZEH010000010.1, read as the reverse complement.
CGGACTTCGTGTCGTCCTTGACCGCGTGCACGGCGTCCTGAGCGGTGGACTTCACCGACTCGGCGGCCTGCTGGGCCGGCTCGCGCAGCTCGCTGGCCACCTCGCTCAGCTTCTCCTTCACCGCCCCGCTGTGCTCGCTGACCTTCGCCTTCACCTGGGCGGCGGCCTCCTGCTCGCGGCGGGAAGCCGGGATCAGCGACGAGGCCAGCCAGCCGACCCCGAACGCGATCAGGCCGGCGGCGAGAGGGTTGCCCTGGGACTTCTGCCGGATCACCCGCGGCGCGCTGTGCGCGGCGTCGCTGACAGTGGTCGCCGCCGAGTGCGCGGCGTCGCTGACGCTGGAGGCCGCCGACGAGGCGCGGTCACCCACCGAGTGGGCGGCCTGGCCGGTGCCGTGGCCGAGGTCAGACGCGGTTCCCATGACCTTGTCCCTCACATTCTGCAGAGCGGAACGGGCCCGCTGCTTACGGTCGTCGACGATGCGGCTCGGGCTGACCTTGTACGCCAGCGCGTCCACGTCGGAGCTGAGACTGTTACGGGTGGCTTCGATCTCCCGGCGGATCTGATCGGGATCGGTGCTCATCGGGTGACTCCCTCCGGGTGCGGCTTGAGCGCGTCAGGGATCCGCTGCACGCTGTCGTTCGTCTGCTTGAGCCCGCGTACGTGCTGGGCGTTCTTCTTGGCCTTCGAGTAGAGAACCGCGGCGACCGCTGCCCAGATCACTGCCACGATCAGCGCGGCCAGGCCGGAGTCCATGACGTTGTCCAGGAACTGCCAGATGGCGATGGACACGAACAGGGCCACCATGTAGCCGCCGAAGCCGGCACCGCCGAACAGGCCTGCGGCCTTGCCGGCCTTCTTGCCCTCCTGGCGGATCTCAGCCTTGGCCAGCTCGACCTCCTGACGCATCAGCGTCGACAGGTCGGTGGTGACCTGACGCATCAGGTCGCCCAGCGAGCTGCCCTTCACCTCCGCCGCGGTGTGCGGGGCACCCGCGTCGGGGTGGTAACCGGAGTCCAGTCCGGACCCCTGCGTCGGCATGCTCATGCCGTCGCCTCCCTTCGGATGACTCGGTGGCTCACGGGCGAGGGGTGCCGCTGGACGGCACGCCCGGCAGCGGGTCGGTCTGGGTCACCGGCGGCAGCGGCTGGCCGGTGCCGGAGTGCTCCGGGTGATCGCCCCGAGTGGGCTCGGCGTAGTCACCGGGCGCCGAGTCGGCGTAGGTACCGGGCGTCTGGTCGGCGTAGCCACCGGACGTCGGCGGGGTGTGCGTACCGGGGGTCGGGTCGAGGTAGCCGCCCGACGGGACGGCGTCCGGCACCGCGCGGGGCGCGGGCGGCGGCGTCGGGATCACAGCGGTCTGCTCCGGGTCGTACGCCCCGGCGCCCCGGAAGTTCGAGGAACCGTTGCCGGAGTCGTCGCCGGCAGCCGAGATGCCACGGGTCAGCCGGCCGGCCAGCACACCGAGCACCGCTGCGCCGACCAGGAAGGTGCCCGGGTTACGCCGCGCGTAGTCGCGTACCTCGGTGATCAGGTCGCCGGGCTCACGCTCCTCGAGCCAGCCGGCGACGCCGTGCACCCGGTCGGCGGCTTGGCGGGCGAGCTCGCTCACCGGGCCGGCCTGGCCACCCTGCTCGGCCATCGAGCGCATCTCGTCGGCCAGCGAACGCAACCCGCCGGCAGCCCGGCGCTGCTGCTCACCGGTCTGGCTTGCCAGCTGACTGCGGGCCTCGCCGTACAGGTTGCGGGCCTGCCGGGCCGCCTCACGGCCGACCTCGGTGCCCTGCTCCTTGGCGGTCTGGGCGACCGCGCCACCAGCCTGCGCGGCCTCCGACCCGACCTGGCGCGCCTGGTCGCGGACGCCACCGCCGTTGGTCGACTGCTGCCCGTACGTGGAAGACGTAGGTGAAAGATCGTAAGTCATGATTTCCCTTCCGCTCAGAAAGTCGTCGCGGTTGTGCTGGGGGGATGCGGCCCGTTGCTGCGGCCGCTGACTATTGACCTACCCTCCGTTTCGGCTTCCATACCTCTTCGTGCATTTATCTGCGGGGCCCCCTGGTTGGTCTTCAAAATGGAGGATCGTCGGGCTGCGTCACGTCGCCGCTGCGGACAGTGAGGTTCGCGAGATCGGCAGATCCACGAAGGGGGCAGCGATGGCACGAGACGCACGAGGCGGCCGAACGGCCGGACCCCGACCCCGGGTCCAGCTGGCCGCGCTGGTGGTGGCCGGGGTCTTCCTCCTGATCGGCGTCCTCGGCTTCATCCCCGGCATCACCACCGACTACGGCGAACTGCGGTTCGCCGGGCACCACTCGGACGCCCACCTGCTCGGGCTGTTCCAGGTGTCGATCCTGCACAACGTGGTGCATCTGCTCTTCGGGCTGGTCGGCCTGGTGCTGGCCCGCAGCGTCGCCGGTGCCCGCGTCTTCCTGGCCGCCGGTGGCGCGGTCTACCTCGCTCTCTGGCTGTACGGCCTGGCGATCGAGGCGGTCAACCCGGAGGGCGGCGCGAACATCCTGCCGGTCAATGACGCCGACAACTGGCTGCACCTGGCGCTCGGCTTCGGAATGCTCGCGCTCGGGCTGCTGCTGTCGAACCAGGCCGGCACCGGCGGACGCCTGGACAGCCCCGCCGACCGGCACTGACCTGGGTTTCGGTGCAGCGGGGTTCGGCCGGGCCGAAGCCGGTGACCGTCGAGCACGCCAGCAGCGGCGACGCGGCCGTCAGGCCGCGACCGGCAACCGCTTGGCGAAACAGACGCTGTACGGGTTGCCCACGTACTCGCCGTACACCGGGATCTGCTGGTAGCCACACGCGGAGTAGAGAGCGATCGCGGCCGGCAGGTAGGTGCCCGTCTCCAGGCAGACCACCGACTGCCCCTGCCGGAACGCGCACTCCTCCAGCGCGGCCAGCAACTGACGACCGATCCCCCGCCCCCGGTACGCGGGCCGGACGTACATCCGCTTGACCTCGCCGGTCTCGGCATCGAGTGCCTGGAGCCCGCCGCAGGCGACCGCCCGACCGTTCAGCACCACCGCCAGGTAGCTGACGTCGTCATGGGGGACGAAGACCTGCCCGTCCAACCCGCCATCGGCCTCGCGCAGCTCACGCTGCTGCGCGATGACCATGGCGGCGATCTCCGGATCGGTGGCAGGCCGGGACTCGATCAGCATCACCCCACGCTAGGACGCGTGGATTTCGCGGAGGTTTCCGGAAATCAACCCCACCACGGAGCGCAACGAACTACTCGGCGTCGTCCTCGTCGTCGATGTCATCGTCGATGTCGTCGTCGGAGAGGTCCGCGCCCACCTCGTCCTCCGGCCGCACGCGGCGAGCCTTCCGGGCGGCGAGCCGATCTGCGGCGGAGGCCCGGTTCGACTTCTCCTCCAGGCGGACGTCGGTGCCCCGGTTACCGGGCACGAACTCCACGCCGGCGAAGAGCGTCGGCTGCCAGTCGAACTCGCGCGCGCCGATCCGGACCAGATCACCGGGCTGCGCGCCGGCCTTGGCCAGCTTGTCCTCCACCCCGAGCCGGGCCAGCCGGTCAGCCAGGTAGCCGACCGCCTCGTCGTTGTCGAAGTTGGTCTGCTTGACCCAACGCTCCGGACGCACACCGCGCACAGTGAACGAGCCGTCTGCCTCGGCCGTGATGGTGAAGCCGTCGTCGTCCACGGCGATCGGGCGGATGACGATCCGGGTCGGCTCGGCCGGCGGAGCGGCCTTACGCTCCGCGTCGACCAGCTCGGCCATCGCGTAGGTCAACTCCTTGAGCCCTTCCCGGGTGGCCGCGGAGACCTCGAACACCTGGTAACCGCGCTCCTCCAGGTCGGGGCGCACGATCTCGGCGAGGTCGCGACCGTCCGGCACGTCGACCTTGTTCACGGCGACCAGACGTGGGCGGTCAGCCAGACCGCCGTACTGGCTCAGCTCCGCCTCGATGGCGTCGATGTCGGCCACCGGGTCGCGGCCGGGCTCCAGGGTCGCCGAGTCGATGACGTGCACCAGCACCGCGCAGCGCTCGATGTGCCGCAGGAACTCCAGGCCCAGACCCTTACCGGTGGCCGCGCCGGGGATCAGGCCCGGCACGTCCGCGACGGTGAAGGTGTGGTTGTCCATCCGGACCACGCCGAGGTTGGGCACCAGGGTGGTGAACGGGTAGTCGGCGATCTTCGGCTTCGCGGCGGAGATCACCGAGATCAGCGACGACTTGCCGGCGGACGGGAAGCCCACCAGGCCCACATCGGCGACGCTCTTCAGCTCCAGCACGATGTCCAGTTGGTCGCCGGGCTCCCCCAGCTCGGCGAAGCCGGGCGCCTTGCGCTTGGCGTTGGCCAGCGAGGCGTTGCCCCGCCCGCCGCGCCCACCACGGGCGACCTCGAAGGTGGTGCCGGCGCCGACCATGTCGGCCAGCACCGTACCGTCGGAGGTCTGCACCACTGTGCCGTTGGGCACCTTGAGCACCAGGTTGCGGCCGTTGGCCCCGTCCCGGTTCGAGCCAGCGCCGCCCTTGCCGTTGTCGGCCTTGACGTGCGGGTGGAAGTGGAAGTCGAGCAGCGTGGTCACCTGCGGGTCGACCACCAGGGACACGCTGCCCCCGTGCCCACCGTTGCCGCCGTCCGGTCCACCGAAGGGCTTGAACTTCTCGCGGTGGATCGAGACACAACCGTGCCCGCCATCGCCGGCCTGCAGATGCAGAACGACCCGGTCAACGAACGTTGCCACGGCGTCAATCCTTCCAGCGAGGTCCAACCTCGCACTTCGCGAAAAAGGCTAAGCGGGCCGGGACCCGGAGGTCCGCGGCCCGCTTAAGCCCGAGAACTACTGCTGCGGAACGATGCTGACGGTCTTGCGACCGCGCTTGGTGCCGAACAGGACCGCACCGGCGGACAGCGCGAACAGCGTGTCGTCGCCGCCACGGCCGACCAGGTCACCGGGGTGGAACTTGGTGCCACGCTGCCGGATGATGATCTCACCGGCGCTGACGACCTGACCACCGAAGCGCTTCACGCCGAGTCGCTGGGCCGCGGAGTCACGACCGTTACGCGAGCTGGACGCACCCTTTTTGTGAGCCATTGGAGGACGACCTACTTCCCGCTGGAGATGCCGGTCACCTTGACCTGGGTCAACGGCTGACGGTGACCCTGGCGCTTGTGGTAGCCAGTCTTGTTCTTGAACTTGTGGATCCGGATCTTCGGGCCCTTGGTGTGCGCGGCGATTTCGCCGGACACCGCGACCTCGGCAAGCTTCGCCGCGTCGGTCACCAGGTCGTCACCGTCGACGAGGAGCACCGCGGTGAGCTTCACCGCGTCACCGGGGGCACCGGTGAGCTTCTCGACCTCGATCACGTCGCCCTCGGCGACCTTGTACTGCTTGCCGCCGGTCTTGACGATCGCGTACATCGGAGGCGGACTCCCTGTCGTTGAGGCTGCTGGCGGTCGTTCCCGCAGCGGCTCGCCGGGTAGCAGTGCACGGCGGCGCGGGCACACGGGAACTCGGCACACCAAAGGTGGGCCGCAGGCAAGAGTACGCCATCGCTGGCCCGGACCCCAAACCGGCCCGCCCTGGTCAGCGCTCGCAGAGCTGGTCGAGGCGCTGCTGGAGCCGGTCGAGTTCGGTCTCGTCGATCGACTCGACGTCGGCCCCGAGCGCGGAAACCTCGGCGCCGAGGTCGGTGAGCAGCGTCTTGAGCTGCGGATCGTCGGTCCGCTCCGACTGCTCCCGCAGGACGGTCCGCCAGCCCGCCAGCGCCCCCTCGGCCCGGCTCCGGGCGGCCTCGGCGGTGCGGCTGTCCCCGGCGCCCACCGCCGCGAGCATCCGACCCAGCTCACCCACGTACGTCCGAACGGCAGTGGTGCTGGCCTCCTGTGCGGCGGCGCACACCTGGGTGGCGTCGCCGCCCGCCACACCACCGCTGGCCGGCATGCCGGTCGGGCCCCCAGGGGTGCCAGCGACCGCCGAGCCGGCGTCCTCGGCGGTCCCACCGGTGGAGCAGCCGGCCGCGACGGAGAGCATGGTGAGCAGCGCGGTGACCGCGAGCAGACGGCGCATCTTCTTCTCCTGACCGGGGACAGCCGACCGAGGACCGGGTGGCCACAACGGCGAGGTCCCTCCCCCGTCACTTTGCCGGGAGAGGGACCTCGTCAAACACGTGGCCGGTCAGGCGCTCAGGGGCGGGTCCGCCGACGGGCGCCACCGCGACGCGACCGGCGACGGCCGCCACCGCCCTCGGTGCTTTCCTCGTCGCCCTCAGCGTCGGCGAGCGCGTCCGGGTCGTCCGCCGCGGCCAACCGAGCCGACTCACCCTGCTGAGCGTCGGAGATCGCCGGTGCGGCGGCGGTGTCCGACTCGTAGCGGGACAGGTCGTAGCCCATGGTGTCCTGGTAGGCGGCGTCCGGCTCGGCAGTGGTGTCGGTGTCGACGACCTCGACAGCGGTCCGCTCGGCCGCGGCCGGGGCGTTCTTGCGCGCCCGGCGACGGGACGAGGGGGCACCCTGCTCGGCCGCCGGGGCGGGAGCCACCGCTGAGGCGACCGCCTTGACCTTCTCCCCCGCACCGGCGGGACGCGGCTTCTCCGGCACCGGCTCGGTGTGGATGATGACGCCCCGGCCCTTGCAGCACTCGCAGGTCTCGCTGAACGCCTCCAGCAGGCCCGCGCCGATCCGCTTACGAGTCATCTGCACCAGGCCGAGCGACGTGATCTCGGTGACCTGGTGCTTGGTGCGGTCCCGGCCCAGGCACTCAGTGAGTCGGCGCAGCACCAGCTCACGGTTTGACTCCAGCACCATGTCGATGAAGTCGATCACCACGATGCCGCCGATGTCCCGCAGCCGGAGCTGACGGACGATCTCCTCCGCCGCCTCCAGGTTGTTACGGGTGACGGTCTCCTCCAGGTTGCCCCCGGAGCCGGTGTACTTGCCGGTGTTGACGTCGACGACAGTCATCGCCTCGGTACGGTCGATCACCAGCGAGCCGCCGGAGGGCAGAAAGACCTTGCGGTCCAGGCCCTTGATGATCTGCTCGTCGATCCGGTACTCGGCGAAGACGTCGCTCGTGCCGACGTGCCGGCGCACCCGGTCGACCAGGTCCGGGGAGACGTGCGACAGGTACGACTCGACCATGTCGTACGACTGCTCGCCCTCGATCACCAGCTCGCGGAAGTCTTCGTTGAACAGGTCCCGGACCACCCGGATGACCAGGTCGGGCTCCCCGTAGAGCAGCACCGGAGCGCCACCCTCGGCAGCCTTGGCCTGGATGTCCTCCCACTGCGCCTGGAGCCGCTTGACGTCGCGGGCCAACTCGTCCTCGGTGGCGCCCTCGGCGGCCGTCCGGACGATCACGCCCGCGCCGTCCGGGACCAGCTTCTTGAGCACGTCCCGCAGTCGCTTGCGCTCGTTGTCCGGCAGCTTGCGGCTGATCCCGGAGGCGTTGCCGTTGGGCACGTAGACCAGGTGCCGGCCCGAGAGCGCGATGTGGCTGGTCAGCCGTGCGCCCTTGTGCCCGATCGGGTCCTTGGTGACCTGGACCAGCACCGAGTCGCCGGAGCGCAGCGCCTGCTCGATCGAGCGGGCCCGCCCCTCCAACCCGGAGGTGTCCCAGTTGACCTCGCCGGCGTACAGCACGGCGTTACGGCCCCGACCGACGTCGACGAACGCGGCCTCCATGCTCGGCAGCACGTTCTGCACCTTGCCGAGGTACACGTTGCCGGCCATCGTCCCGGAGGAATTGCGGGTGACGTAGTGCTCGACCAGCACGCCGTCCTCCAGGACGGCGATCTGGGTGCGGTCACCGCGCTGGCGGACCGCCATCACCCGGTCGACGGCCTCGCGGCGCGCCAGGAACTCCGACTCGCTGAGGATCGGCGGTCGGGTACGGCGCTGCTCCCGACCGTCCCGGCGGCGCTGGCGCTTGGCCTCCAGCCGGGTCGAGCCGGACACACCCTGCACCTCGTCGACGGTCCGACGCGGCTCGCGGATCTTCACCACGGTCGGCACGCCGTCGTCCGCCGCACCCTCGGTGTCGCCGGCGCCACGACGGCGGCGGCGACGACGACGACGGGTCAGACCGTCCCCGCCCTCGGACTCCTCGTCCTCGTCGCCCTCGGCTTCGACCTCGGCGGTCTCTTCCTCGTCGGCCTGCGCCGCCTCCTCGGACTCCTCGTCCTCGGCGTCGTCGGCGCCGCCCTTGCCCCGGCCACGGCCCCGGCGACCACGTCGGCGGCGGCGGCGCGCGGCGGCGCTGTCCTCGTCATCCTCATCCGCCTCGGCGGCCTCGTCGGCCTCCTCGGTCGGCTCCTCTTCGGCCTCGACGGCCTCGATCGGCTCCACCGGCTCGGCCTCACGGCGACCACGCCGACGGCGGCGGGACGGCTCGGCGGCTTCTTCGACGGCCGGCTCCTCGGTCGCCGCGGCGGGCTCCACCGGGCGGGTCACCGGCACGGCGTCCGGCTGGGGTGCCATGAACAGCACTGTGGGCGCGGACAGCGCAGCGCGCCGACGACGGGTACGCGGCTGCTCCGGCTCGATCTCGGCCGGCTCGGTCGGCTCATCCGTCACACCGGAGACGGCCACACCCGGTGGCACCTCGCCGGAGCGGTCCTGCGCACCGCTGCTCCAGGCCAGCTCGGCAGCGGACGTGCTCGGGAGGGCCGGGGAGTCGTTCAACTCGGCCTCGGCCTCGCGCAGGTCGGACTCCGCCGGTTCCTCGGTGACGTCCGGCTCCTCGACGACCGGCTCCTCGATCGCGGGCGGCTCGTCGGCCGCGGCCGGCTGCTCGGCGGCGGGCGGCTCCTCGACGGCCGCCGGCGTGGCCTTCTTGCGCCGGGTACGGGTCACCTTGACCGGCGGCACCACCTCGGCCGAGGCCGCCTCTGCAGCGGCGGCGACCAGCGGCTCCTCGGCTGTCGTCTCGACGGGGGTGGCCTTGCGGCGACGCCGGGGGGTCTTCGGTGCGACGTCCAGGTCGCCGGAGATCGGGGCGAAGACCTCCGCCTGCGGCGACTCGACGTTGCCGGCGCCACCGGTGGGCGCCTCGATCGGGGCGTCGGTCTGCTCCGGCTGGTTGAGCGGGGCGGCCCGACGACGGGTCGTCCGGGTGCGCCGCACCGGCGCGGCGGGTTCGGCGGCCTCAGCGGAAGCGCTCTCCGCCGGTTCCACCGAGGCCGAACCGACAGCCGTGGTGGGGGTCTCGACGGCGCCGCCGTCGGCCGTGGTGCTGTGGTCGGCGCTTGCACCGGCCGGCTGTGAACCGGCCCGTTCGCCGCCCTCGGGCTCGTTCTCGAGCATGGACGTTCTCCAGTTCTGGCTAGCCCGGGCGCGGGTGAGCGCTGCCACGCAGGGTCGCCGCAAAAGTGTTTCCGCCGGGCGCGCGTGGTGCGCGACCGCCGAAGTCTGCCTGCCAGAACACCGACCGTCGGTCAGTGCCCAACGATGGCTGCCCCGTCGCGGTCCGCATCCAACGGATCCACGATCGCACCCTGCGCGGTCAACGTGCCCTGAGCCAGCCGTGTCACCCTCGGCGAAACCGGCGGCTCCAGGTCGGCCACCACGCGGAGGCCGGAAAGGACGTCATCGGGCCGTACGGACGGGGTGACCTGCCGCACGACCAGTTCGAGTATCGCACACGGTACGGCCGGCGCCCCGGAAGGCGTCGGCGTCGGCAGTTGGACATCGATCGACATCACGGCGGCTCGGGCGTCGAAAGTACGTCGACCCTGCTTGGTCATCCGCTCGACCAGCACCTCGTCGGCCGCGACGAAGGCGTCCACGGCGTCGCGCAGCACCGCCGTGTCGACCTCAGGCAACTCGATGTGCCAGTGCGACGCCTCGATCCGGTCCGGCAGGTTGCCCCCTTCGGCGATCACGGCGTCCAGGACGTCCAGCCCCGGCGAGAGCGCGGCGTCCAACGCGGCGCGCAACGCCTCCGGGTCGACAGCCGCCTGAAGGGCGATTTCCAGGTACTCCGCCTCGCTCGCCACCCCGGTCGGGGCGGCGCTGGCGTAGGAGATCTTCGGGTGCGGGTGGAAACCCTGGGAGAAGGCGACCGGCACAGCCGCCCGCCGTAGCGCGCGCTCGAACGCCCGGGCGAAGTCCCGGTGCGAGGTGAATCGCAGCGGCCCGCGCTTGGCGTACCGGATGCGGACGCGCTGGACGACCGGTGCCTGGCCGCCCTCGGGTTGAGGCTTCTTGGCGATCGTGGGCTCCTCGGGTGTACCTGCGTGTCCGCCCATCCTGGCGCAGGGCTCGTGACGGTACGCAGCCGGGGCGGCCGAAACCGCAGTGACGGACGGGCACAAACCGGTCGCGACGGCCGTGACCCCCCGCCGGGAAAGTCGGTGGCCGGCCGGCGACCGCGGAGGTCACCGGCCGGCCATCATTGATCGGGACCGGTTACCGCTCCGACGGCGGCGCGGGCGGCGACCCGCCCGGAGGCGGACCGTAGCCGGAGGGCGGGGGCGGGGTGTAGCCCGGCGGTGGGGCGTAGCCGGAAGGCGGCGCGTACCCGGCAGGAGGGGCGTAACCGGGTGGGGGCGGGTAGCCCGGCGGTGGGGCGTAACCCGCGTCAGGTGGGGGGTACGCGCCCTGGGCCACCCGGTCGAGCACCTCGTCCGGGATGTCGGCGGCCCGGGCCGCCTCCCGCCGGTACCGACGACGGTTCCAGATGAGGAAGACCACCAGACCCAGCAGCAACACCAGCACCACGGCGATGCCGATGCCGACCACCATGACCTGCTGGTCGGTGGGGCCACCGCGATCGCCGTGCTGGGTGACGTCGAACTCCTCGTCCGCACCCTCGGCACGGCCCGGGCCCGGGTCGGTCGCCGCGACGGCCGGGTCGAGCAGCGGATTGGCGGTGACCGGTGGCACGTTCGCGGTCAGCGCCCGCGTCGGGTCGATCACCCCGAAGCCGTACTGCGGGTCCCGCCCGGACGCACCGGCGTCCCGCGCGGTCCGGATGATCCGGTTGATCACGTTGGGAGCGCTGAGGTCCGGATATTTCGACCGGATCAAGGCGGCGAGACCGGAGACGATCGCGCTCGAGTCGGAGGTCCCGTCGCCCCAGCCGTAGCCCCCCTCGTTGGCGACGTTGTAGATCCCGTCGCCCGGAGCGGCGACCACCGCCTCCGGCCCCTGGACCGAACCGGACCAGAACGCGCCGCCCCTGGTCGTCCCGGTCACCGCGATGACACCGGGGGTGTTGGCGGGCTTGCCCACTGTGGTGCGGCCCTGGGCGGTGTTACCCGCGGAGGCGACCAGGACGACGTCACGGTCCAACGCGTACTGGATTGCGCTCTGCTGCACGGGATTGGCGAAGCCGGGGCTACCAATGGATACGTTGATCACTTTGGCCCCGCCGTCGACGGCCATCCTGATGCCCCGGGCAATCTCGGCGTCGGTGTAGACCCCGTCCTCCTTGCGCATCTTGATGGGCAGGATCTTCGCGCCGGGGGCGATGCCGTCCACCCCGTCGCCGCTGGGTTTCGCCGCGATGATGCCGGCCATGTGCGTGCCGTGCCCGACCTCGTCGGCCCGGCCGTCTCCGGAGGCGCCGTAGCTGCGTCCACCGGGAAGCACCTGACCTCGCAGGTCCGGGTGGCTGGCCTCGACGCCAGTGTCGACCACGGCCACGACCACGCCCCGCCCGGTCGAGATCTTGTGCACCCGGTCGATCCGGAGCTCGTCCAGATACCACTGCTCGGCCCGCCGGGGTGCGGCTGCCGCCGGCTGAGCGGCCCCCACCACCAGGAACCCCGCCAGCAGACAGGCGACTACCGGCCGGAGGCGTCCGACGTTCACCCTCATCCGTCCATCCTCATCGAAGGACACCCGGGGACGCCCCGTCACCAGGACCCCACGGATCGTCATCCTCAGTCAACCACGACGAGTGCTCGGAGCCGGTGCTGCCACCCTGGCCGGCACCACCCGCGCCGCCCATCATTCCGCCGCCCATCATTCCGGCACCGCCGACGCCGGCACCGCGCGCGCCGCCCGCCATCCCGGCGCCGCCGGCGGCCTGGGCGGTGCGCAACGCGTTCGCCGCGCTCGTCATCGGCGGCAGTTTTCCGTTGCCGCCACCCACCATGCCGGGGATGCCGCCCACGCCGATCCCGGCACCGCCGCCCAGGCCACCGCCGGCACCGCCGCCGATCCCGCCGGCCGAGCCGACGCCGGCACCGCCGCCGAAACCACCGCCGGCGCCACCGAGACCGGCGCTGCCGACCCCGCCGCCGCCGATGCCGCCGCCCAGGCCGCCGACCCCGCCCGGGGTGGCGCCGGCCAGCCCGCTGCTGTAGCCAGCGTCGCCGTCCGCGTAGCCCGGCAAGCCGGAGCCCGTCGACGGGGGTGTGAACTGACCCGTGCCGCCGGTGGGCGAGCCCTCGCCAAGCCCACCGGGCTTGGTCGGAGAGAACGGGTCGACGGTGGACGTCGGACCGCCCGTGTCACCGATGCCCGGCGGCCTGCTGCCGATCGTGGGGCCGCCACCACCGATGTCGGGCTTCCCGCCGAATTCGCCACCACCGATGTCGGGCCGCCCCGAGGGCGGGACCCGGGGGTCGCGACGAAAATCGTCCTCTATGGCCCCTTTTTCCGGGCTGTTGACGGTGAGCTTGGGGCGCTCCGTATAGACGGCCTGGGGCAGCGGTGCCATCGCCGTGTTCGCCGCGTTCTGATTGTCCCGATACCAGTTGTCCAGGTGGGCTCCGGTGTCCCACCAGCCGCCCCGCTTCTGGTCACCGGCCTGGCCGTCGACCTTCATCGTCGCTTCCAGGTCGTCGGCCTTGTCCCGGAACGCGCCGTCGGCGTACGAGCCGGGGTTGCTCTGGTAGTCCTTGCGCAGCGCGGCGAGGAACCCCGACGAGCTCTCGCCGTCGCGGGCATCGTCGAGCTCGGTGCCGTTGGGCAGGCTCCACTCGTTGAAGCCGAAGTCGTCCATCAGCGGAATCGGGATCGTGGAGACCGACTTGCGGATGTCGCCCTCGATCCGCGTCAACGCGCCACTGACGTTGGTCGCGTCGGTGATGAGATCCTCGATCTGCTTGCCTATCTTGCCCAGGTGCTCGCGGTACGCGTCACCACCGCCGCCCTTCCAACCGGCGAGCATCCCGGGCAGCCCGCCGACGTGCGGGCGCTCCTGGCCGGTCGCGATCGGGCCGACGAACGAGCGACCGACGAGCGCGTCCCGCAGCTGTTGCAGGCCGCTGGAGAGGTTGCTCCAGCCCGCTCCGACCGATCCGACCGTTTCCGGGTCCGCGGAGAGCGTCACCTCACGGACGCACCGCTCCCAGGTTCCTCCAGCCATGACGTCCCCCTCAGGCCGTGTACGGGTAGGTGGGCGCGCCGCTGGCAGTGGGCGGCGGGGCCGCCGACTCCAGCAGCCGCTCGATCTCCTTGCCGTTGGCGCCGTTGCGCGCCTCGGTGTCGCGGAACGCCTTCGCGATCTCCTCGGTGCCTTCCTTGAGCGCGGCGAGCTTCTGGGAGAGGGCGTTGAGGTGCGCTTCCATGTTCACCGTTGACGCCTCCAGGGCCCGCCACTGCATGACGGCGTCCTCGTACGCGCCGAACGGCGTGCCGCCGGGGACGGCCTGGGCGTTGTTACTGTCGCCCTTCATCCGCGTCTTGATGCGTTCCATCTCGTACTTGATGGTGTCGTCGATGTACTGCCGGAGCCGCTCGACGTATGTGGCGGCGGCGTCCAGGTCCTCGACGCTGACGTGCAGATCGCCGATGCTCGGCGGCGGGATGCTACCCATGCGATTCCTCCCCCGTCCCCGACCCGCCGGGTCGGTCCATGTCAGACGCAGCGTATCGAGTCTGACCTAGTCGAGGCAGCCCCAGCCACCAGCACGTGGTACAGATGACGGCCGATCTCGTGGACGGTTCGGCGCGGGCCACCGGACGGGCCGAGCCCGAACAACGCCAACGGGCCCGCGAGACGCGGACCCGTTGGGCGACATGTCGGATGTGGAGGGTGGCGGGTCAGCGCCAGCCGGCGCTACCTCACTGCGGCGCGGTCAGGGGTGCGAGTGCGAGTGACCCGACGGGACCTTCATGCCGTTGCCGCCCAGCGGGGTGAGCGGCAGCAACTTCTTGCCGGTGGGGCCGATCTGGATCTCGGTGTCCATCGACGGGCAGACGCCGCAGTCGAAGCAGGGCGTCCACCGGCAGTCGTCCTGCTCGAACTCGCTGAACGCGTCCTGCCAGTCCTGCCAGAGCCAGTCCTTGTCGAGGCCCGAGTCGAGGTGGTCCCAGGGCAGGACCTCCAGCTCGTCGCGCTGACGGGTGGTGTACCAGTCGAGGTCCACCCCGAACGCGGGCAGCGTCTCGGCCGCAGCCTGCACCCAGCGCTGGTACGAGAAGTGCTCGCTCCACCCGTCGAACCGGCCGCCGTTCTCCCAGACCTTGCGGATGACCGACCCGACCCGGCGGTCACCCCGGGAGAGCAGCCCTTCGATGAGCGACGGCTCGCCATCGTGGTAGCGGTAGCCGATGGCCCGGCCCAGCGAACGGTCCGCGTTGATGGCCTGCTTGAGGATCTTGAGCCGGTGGTCGATGACCTCCGGACGGTCCATCGCGGCCCACTGGAACGGGGTGTGCGGCTTCGGCACGAACCCGCCGATGGAGACCGTGCAGCGGATGTCCTTGGAGCCGGTCGCGGCCCGGCCGGCCCTGATCACCTCGTGGGCCATCTCGGCGATCTCGAGGACGTCCTCGTCGGTCTCGGTGGGCAGGCCGCACATGAAGTAGAGCTTCACCTGCCGCCACCCGTTGGTGTACGCGGTGACGACCGTACGGATCAGGTCTTCCTTCGACACCATCTTGTTGATGACCTTGCGGATCCGCTCCGACCCGCCCTCCGGGGCGAAGGTCAGGCCGGTACGCCGCCCGTTGCGGGACAGCTCCTGCGCGAGGTCGATGTTGAAGGCGTCCACCCGGGTCGAGGGCAGCGACAGCGAGACGTTCGTGCCCTCGTACTGCTGGGCGAGGCCCGAGCACATGTCGCCGATCTCGGAGTGGTCCGCCGAGGAGAGCGACAGCAGGCCGACCTCGGAGAAGCCGGAGAACTCCAGGCCCTCGCGGACCATCTGCGCGACAGTGGTGATCGACCGCTCCCGCACCGGACGGGTGATCATCCCGGCCTGGCAGAACCGGCAACCCCTGGTGCAACCCCGGAAGATCTCCACCGCGTACCGCTCGTGCACCGTCTCGGCCAGCGGCACGAGGGGCTTCTTCGGGTACGGCCAGGCGTCCAGGTCCATCGTCGTGCGCTTGTGCACCCGGAACGGCACGTCCGCCCGGTTCGGTACGACCCGCTGGATCCGGCCGTCCGGCAGGTAGTCGACGTCGTAGAAGCGCGGCACGTAGACGCTCTCGGTGCGGGCCAGCCGCAGCAGCAGCTCGTCGCGGCCGCCCGGCGAGCCCTCGGCCTTCCACTCCCGGACGATCGCGGTGATCTCCAGGACCGCCTCCTCGCCGTCGCCCAGCACCGCGGCGTCGATGAAGTCGGCGATCGGCTCCGGGTTGAACGCGGCGTGCCCGCCGGCCACGATCACCGGGTCGGCGTCGGTGCGGTCGGCGGCCAGCAGCGGGATGCCGGCCAGGTCGATCGCGGTGAGCATGTTCGTGTAACCCAGCTCGGTGGAGAAGGAGATGCCGAACACGTCGAACCCGCGCACCGACCGGTGCGCGTCGACGGTGAACTGCGGCACGCCGTGCGTGCGCATCAGCGTCTCCAGGTCCGGCCAGACCGCGTACGTCCGCTCGGCGAGGGTGTCGGGCAGCTCGTTGAGCACCTCGTAGAGGATCTGCACGCCCTGGTTGGGCAGACCCACCTCGTAGGCGTCGGGATACATCAGCGCCCAACGCACGGTCGCCGCGTCCCAGTCCTTCGTCACCGCACCCAACTCGCCCCCGACGTACTGGATGGGCTTGGAGATCTGGGGCAGCAGCGGCTCGAGCTGGGGCCAGACCGACGGCTCCGAGCCGACGCGCGGCGTCGGACGGGCCGAGCTGGAGTCGTCGCGAGAGTTGGTCGCGGCCGCGTGCGGGCTCGTGGACGGGGCACTCATGATGCCCAAGGGTACGCGTTCGTCCGCCGCCGATCGCGCGCACGCCCGATCGGCGGGGGTGGCGGCGCGGTACTAACCTCGGTTCGGCGCGAGAGGAGATTGCCGCGATGCCGGAGACCCAGCCGGGAGCACAGCCGGCCGACGGGAGCACCCCGGGCGCGGAGCCGGAGCGGGACCGGACGGTCGCCGACGAGCCGACCTCCCCACCCGTACCCCCGGAGCAGCCGGAACCCTCGGACCAGCCAGACCCCTCGGACCTGCCAGAACCCTCGGACCACTCGGACCAGCCAGAACCCCCGGACCAGCCGGAGCCTGCCCCGGCCTCGGAGGTCCCGGCGCCCAGGTGGAGTGGTTCGGCCCCGGTTCCACCCCCGCTGCCCCGCCGACAGGCCTGGGGCGAGTCGGCCGAGCCGACCCCTTTCCCGCCGGTGGCCGCCGGGCCGCCGGAGGACCAGACCCCGGTCGACCCGTGGGCCGGCGTGGACACCGGCGGCTGGGACCTGCCCTCCGCCGAACTGCCCCCGCTGCCGCCCACGATGTCGTATCCGACGCCGCCGGACACCCGGCAGTGGTCCGGGCCGCCCGCTCCCCCGGCCTCATCGGGCGACACCCGGCAGTGGTCCGGGCCGCCCGTTCCCCCGGCCGGGTCGCAGCCGGTGCCGCCGCCGGCCGCCCCGGGCGCAACCCGGGCCATCGGACCCATGGTGCCGGCCCGGCCGATGTCGCCACCCGCACCACCCGCGCCGCCGAAGGTGCCGAAGCAGCGCCGGGGTCGGCGATCCACCACGCCACCGCCATCACCGCCGCCCGGGTGGCAGGCCCCCAAGGGGTACGTGCCGGTTCCGGTCCGCCGACGACGCCGCTGGCCGTGGCTGCTGCTGCTCACCCTGGCCTGCTGTTGTGGTTGCCCCGCCTACTACGGGTTCCCGATCTCGGCCCAGTACCCGGCGCGGGCGGCCCTGCCCGTGCAGGTGGACGACCTCAGCCTGCGGCAGGACAGCCGCAGCACCGAGGCGGCCCAGAAGTTGGAGAGCGAGGTACGCAAGGAGAACTGGCTGGCCGAGGACACGTTCGCCGGCGTCTACGCCACGACGAGCGGCAAGCGGGTGACGGTCTTCGGCGGCACCGGTTTCCGGCTGACCCCGGAGTCGGACGCGGAGGCCGAGATCAGCCGGCTCACCGATCGGTACGCGTTGGGTGCCCCGGAGAGCGTGGACACCGGTGTACGGGGCCGGCACGAACGGTGCGCGGTGGGTAGCGCCGACGGGGGCGCCGTGGTCGTGTGCACGTCGGTCGACCACGGCAGCATCGCCACCGGGGTGTTCACCCGACTCTCCGTCGCCGACAGTTCCGACCTGTTGGGCACCCTGCGCGCCCAGATCGTCCAACCCGAGCGGGGCTGATGCCGCACCCTGGCCCCGGCCGGGGTGCGGCCGGCGGGGTCAGGCGTCGCGGGTCGGGTCCGGGTGGGCGCGCGGCGGGGCGTAGCGGGGCACGTACTCCTGGCCGGTGAGCTTCTGGATCTCGCTCATCAGCTCGTCGGTCATCTGCCGCAGCGAGGCGCGGTCGTCCGGTCGGCCGGTGAAGTCCAGCGGCTTGCCGAATCGAACCGTGATCTTGGCAGTGCCCGGCCGGGGCACCCGAGCGCCGATCGGCTGCGCCTTGTCCGTGCCGATCATGCCGACCGGGATGATCGGCACGCCGGCCGAGATCGCCAGCCGGGCCGCGCCGGTCCGCCCCCGGTAGAGCTTGCCGTCCGGGGAGCGGGTGCCCTCCGGGTAGACCACCACCAGGTCACCGCCCTTGAGCGCCGGGATCGCCGCGTCGAACGCGGACAGCGCCGCCCGGCCGCCGGCCCGCTCGACCGGGATCGCACCCAGGCCGGTGAGGACGAACTTGGAGATCGCACCCTTGACGCCGGTGCCGTTGAAATATTCCGACTTGGCCCAGAAAGCCAGGTGCCGGGGCACGACCGTGCCGAGGAACAACTCGTCGGCCACCGAGAGGTGGTTGCCGGCGAAGATCGCGCCGCCGGTCTCCGGCACGTGTTCCAGACCCTCCACGGTCGGGCGGAACGCCACCCGCAGCGTGGGGCCCACGGTCAGCTTGCCGATGGTGTAGAGCAGCGGCACTGGTCCTCCGGCAGATGAAATGCGAGCAGGCGGTGTCACGGTAGCGGACGCCTCCACACCTCCCGGACGGAGGTGGTGAGGCGCCCGCACCCTGGCGATGGTCCGTTATACCCGGCGGACGACCACCGTTACCCGCTCACCATCGCCGACCTCGCCGGCGAAGCCCTCCAGCCCCTCGACGACGGAGCCGTTAAGCCCTTCGACGACGGAGCCGTCCCGACCCTCGACGGCGGAGCCGTCCGGGCCCTCGACGAAGTCGAGCGAGTCGGCCAGCACCTCCGCGGAGACGAAATCGACGTACGCCGCCACCGCCGCGCGTACCTCGTCGGACGCCGACACCGACACCACGATCCGGTCCGAGACGTCCAGGTCGGCGTCACGGCGGGCCTGCTGCACCACCCGCACCACGTCGCGGGCCAGCCCCTCGGCGGCCAGTTCCGGTGTGACGTCGGTGTCCAGCACCACCACTCCCTCGCCGCCGGGCAGCGGCGCGGAGTGCTCGGCGTCGGCGGCGACCAGGCGCAACTCGTACTCACCCTCGGCGAGGGTGACGCCGGCGGCCACCGGGGCGCCGTCGACCAGCTCCCACTCGCCCGCCTTGACCGCCTTGATCACCTGCTGCACCTGCTTGCCGACGCGTGGGCCGAGCGCCCGGGGAACCACAGTCAACACCTGCTCGCAGTACGCGGACAGCTCCGCGCTGAACTCCACGGTCTTCACGTTGACCTCGTCGGCGACCAGGTCGGCGAACGGCCGCAGCTGCTCCGCGGCCGGCGAGGCCACTGTCAGCGTCGACAGCGGCAGTCGCACCCGCAGCCCCTTGGCCTTGCGCAGCGACAGCGCCGCCGAGGCGACCGCCCGAACGTTGTCCATCGCGCGGACCAGATCGTGGTCGGCCGGGAACTCCTCCGCCGAGGGCCAGTCGGTCAGGTGCACCGAACGCTCCCCGGTCAGGCCACGCCAGATCTCCTCCGCGGTCAGCGGCGCGAGCGGCGCCACCACGCGACAGAGCGTCTCCAGCACCGTCGACAGGGTGTCGAAGGCGTTGGCGTCACCGGACCAGAACCGGTCCCGGGACCGGCGCACGTACCAGTTGGTCAGCGCGTCAAGGTAGGACCGGACGGTGGCGCAGGCACCGGAGATGTCGTACGCGTCCATCTGCGCGCCGACAGTGGACACCAGCTCGTTCGTCTTCGCCAGCACGTACCGGTCGAGCAGGTGGGTGGAGTCGGTACGTCGCCGGGCCTGATACCCGTCGGCGTTGGCGTAGAGCGTGAAGAAGTAGTACACGTTCCACAGCGGCAGCAGCACCTGCCGGACGGCGTCGCGGATGCCCGCCTCGGTGACCGCCATGTCCCCACCGCGCAGCACCGGCGAGGACATCAGCATCCAGCGCATCGCGTCCGAGCCGTACGCGTCGAAGACGTGGTAGACGTCCGGGTAGTTGCGCAGGCTCTTGGACATCTTGCGCCCGTCCGAGCCGAGCAGGATCCCGTGGCTCAGGCAGTTACGGAACGCCGGCCGGTCGAACAGCGCGGTGGCCAGCACGTGCATCGTGTAGAACCAACCACGGGTCTGCCCGATGTACTCGACGATGAAGTCACCCGGGTAGTGGTGCTCGAACCAGTCGGCGTTCTCGAACGGGTAGTGCACCTGGGCGAACGGCATCGACCCGGACTCGAACCAGCAGTCCAGCACCTCCGGCACCCGGCGCATCATCGACTGCCCGGTCGGGTCGTCCGGGTTGGGGCGGACCAGGTCGTCCACCGCCGGCCGGTGCAGGTCGGTCAGGCGTACGCCGAAGTCCCGCTCGATGTCGGCCAGCGAACCGTAGACGTCCAGGCGCGGATAGTTCGGGTCGTCGGACTTCCACGCCGGGATCGGCGAGCCCCAGAACCGGTTCCGGCTGATCGACCAGTCTCGGGCGTTGGCCAGCCACTTGCCGAACGAGCCGTCCTTGATGTGGCCGGGCGTCCAGTTGATCTCCTGGTTCAGCTCGACCATCCGGTCCCGGAACTGCGTCACCGCGACGAACCACGACGACACCGCCTTGTAGACCAGCGGGGTGTCGCAACGCCAGCAGTGCGGGTACGAGTGGGTGTAGGTGTCCTGCCTGAGCACCACCCCCCGGTCCTTCAGCTCCCGGATCACCGGCTTGTTGACGTCGAAGACCTGCTCACCCTGGTACGGCGGGACCAGCGCGGTGAACCGGGTGTGGTCGTCGACAGTGACGATGGTGGGGATGCCGGCGGCGTTGCAGACGTTCTGGTCGTCCTCACCGAAGGCCGGGGCCAGGTGCACGATCCCGGTGCCGTCCTCGGTGGTGACGAACTCCGCGCCGAGCACCTGGTAGGCGTTCTCCCCGGCCTGCTCGACGAGGAAGTCGAACAGCGGCGTGTAGCGGCGTCCGACCAGGTCCCGGCCGTGAACCGAGCCGACCTGCTCGTAACCCTCCAGCTCCTTGGCGTACGCGGCCAGCCTCGCCGCCCCCACCAGGTAGCGGTCGCCACTGCGCTCGCTGTCGGGGGAACCCCGGTGTTCGAGCACCGCGTACTCGATGTCGGGCCCGACGGCGAGCGCCAGGTTCGACGGCAGGGTCCACGGCGTGGTGGTCCAGACGCCCAGCTTGACCGGCCCGCGCAGCAGCTCCGGTGCGGACTCGTCGGCGGTCAGCTCGAACCACACCGACAGGGTGGGGTCGTGCCGGTCCCGGTAGACGTCGTCCATCCGGGTCTCGGTGTTCGACAGCGGCGTCTCACAGCGCCAGCAGTACGCCAGCACCCGGAAGCCCTCGTAGATCAGACCCTTGTCGTGCAGGGTCTTGAAGGCCCACATGACGCTTTCCATGTAGTCCAGGTCGAGGGTCTTGTAGTCGTTGGTGAAGTCGACCCAGCGGGCCTGCCGGTTGATGTACCGCTCCCAGTCCTGGGTGAACTCCAGCACCGAGGTACGGCAGGCCTCGTTGAACCGGTCCACGCCCAGGTCGATGATCTCCGCCTTGCTGGTGATGCCGAGCTGCTTCTCGGCCACCACCTCGGCGGGCAGGCCGTGACAGTCCCAGCCGAAACGCCGCTCGACGTGCCGGCCCCGCATGGTCTGGTAGCGCGGCACCACGTCCTTGACGTAGCCGGTGAAGAGGTGACCGTAGTGCGGCAGGCCGTTGGCGAACGGCGGGCCGTCGTAGAAGACGTACTCGTTCTTGCCGTCGGTGCCGGCGGGGCGGGCCTCGATGCTGGCCTCGAAGGTCTTGTCAGCCGTCCAGTGCTCCAGCACGCGGCGCTCGACCGCGGGCAGGTCCGGGCTCGCCGGAACACCGGCGGCGGTCGCGTCGTGCAACGGATAGGCCATCGGGGGTCGCTCTCCTCATGCAGCTCACTCAACGTGGGTCTGCGAGGACGAACCTCCGGGTACGCCTGGAACGGCGCTCCCGGGTGGCCCGCGGTACCACCCCGCTTGGCGGTCAGGATCGACCGCCCGCTCATTGTCGGCTGTGACGGGCCGCACCCGTCCGGTTCTACTGGGCCGGTTGCCCGGCTGTTCTTCCGGAGGCTCACCGGTGATGGCCGGGTCATCGCCTTACGGGGTCCAACGATACTCGACCCGCCGACCGCCCCGCCGCCGAGTGAACGCCCGCGCCGGCACCCTAGGCTGACCGGGTGATCCGGATCGAGTTGGACGAGCCGACGCTGCTCCGGACCCGGATCGCCACCAGCCCGCTCTGGGAGGTGCTGACCAGTCTGTTACTGCTGCACCGCAATCCGGTTGAGGCGCCCTGGCCGTACACCGCCTGGGCGCGGCACGCACGGCGGGTGCTCGACGACGTGCCGGCGACCGCACCGGCCCGGCTGCTGACCATCGGCCTACCCGCACCGGACTTCCTCAGCCCGATCCCCACGTTGGCCGCGCCGACCCTGGCCGACCAGCTCGCCGAGCTGCGCGCGACGCCGGCCGAGGTGATCACCGAGCAGATCCCCCACTACTACCACCCGGACGACCTGCCGGAGTGGCTCCGCCCGTTCGTCACGGACCGGCGGGCCGCCCTGGACCGGCTCGCCGACGGCATCCAGGCGTACTGGGACGCGGCCATCGCGCCGTGGTGGCCGGCGATGCAGGCGGCGCTGGACGAGGAGGTGCTGCATCGGGCCCGGGCGCTCGCCGCGTACGGCCCGGACGCGCTCCTGGAGAACCTGCACGAACGGGTGCGCTGGAACAAGCCGGTGCTGACCCTGGTGAAGCCGTCGGAGCAGCAGTTCACGGCGGTGAACCAGCGACTGCTGCTTCTCCCCTTGATCTTCTCGGAGGGGGCACTCGTCTGCGCCACCGACCATCCGGAGATCATCGCCGTCTCCTACCAGGCGCGCGGGGCGGCAGTGCTCGCCGAGGGTGGGCCGGTCTCGGCGGCCCGGACGACACCGGCCACGGACCGGCTGGCGGTGCTGGTCGGTCGGGGTCGCGCCCAGGTGCTGCGGGCGCTGGCGAGGCCAGCCACCACCGCGGGCCTCGCGGCCACGTTGGGGCTGGCTCCGAGCACCGTGTCGGAGCAGCTCTCCGCGCTGCTGGCCGCCGGCGTGGTACACCGGCGCCGGGTGGGCCGGCGGGTGTTGTACGGGCTGGAACCGGCCGGTCTGGCACTGGTGCAGCTCGTCGGTGACGAGCCGACGAGCGCCTCGGCCTGAGCATTCGGCTCGATCCGAATCCGTTTCCCACCCGTATCCGTCACTTCTAGCCTGCTGATCACGAGCGTCGGAAGGTCCGGGCAGACCGCGGCGTCGACCTGACGGTCGGCAACGGGGAGCTGTTCGGCCTGCCGGGGCCAGACGGCGCTGGCGGGCCCCATCCCCGACCCAACCCACGTTGATCATGGAGTTGTTGCCTCGCTCGACGGCGTGTCGTGGCAACAACTCCATGATCGACCGGGGGTCGGGGACGGCCCGCCGATCCAGGCTTCTTCATTGAGATGAGCGGGATCACAGCCCTGGTTGTCACGACCCGCCCGGCCCGGCCGTCGTAACGGTGTCGGACCTATCAGGAGGTAGTCGTGCAACGGATGAACCCGGCCGAGGTCGCACCGCAGGCGTACAAGGCCGTCTTGGGGTTGGAGAAGTACGTTCAGACGAACGTCGACCGCACAGTGCTGGAGCTGGTGAAACTGCGGGCGTCGATGATCAACGGGTGCGCGTACTGCGTGGACATGCACAGCCGGGACGCGCTCGCCGGCGGCGAGTCGAGCCGCCGGCTGTTCGCGGTAGCCGCCTGGCGGGAGGCTCCCTTCTTCGACGAGCGGGAGCGGGCCGCGCTGGCCCTCACCGACGCGGTCACCCGGCTCGGCGAGCACGGGGTGCCGGACGAGGTGTGGGATGGCGCCGCGAAGGTCTGGTCGGAGAAGGAACTGGCCGACCTCGTCATCGCGATTGCCACAATCAACGTGTGGAATCGGATCGGGGTGACGATGCGGCTGGAGCCTCCAGCCCAGGCGTGACAACCGAGGCGGCAGCGGAGGCGGGGGGGGGGGGCGGGGGGGGGCCCGCCCCCCGCCCGCCCCCGCCCCCCCCCCCCCACCGCGGCCACGGTCGCATCGGCGTCCCCCGAGCGGACGCGACACCTTCCTGAAGCGGTCCGGGAAGTTCTTCACCGGCACACTGCTACGGACCCTCGCGCAGGGCGTGCTCTTCGTCCTGCTCGCCCGGGAGATGTCTATCGACACCTACGGGCTCTTCGTCGGTGTCACCGCCCTCGTCGCCGTGGTCTCCCCGTTCGCGTCCGCCGGCGCACCAAGTCTGATCTTCCAGAGCTACGCCGAGGCCCCCGGCGAGTGGGCCCGACACCTCACGCGGGGCCTGGTCCTGACCGTCGTCTTCGGTGTGGGCGCGACAGTGTTGGTGAGCGCGGCCGGGGTGGCGATCTGGGGTAGCGAGGTCAGTGCCGTCGACATGCTCTGCCTCGCTGCCGCCGACCTGGTGGCCTGGCGGCTCATCGAGGCCGTGGCCGCGTCGGTGCAGGCCCGGGGCAAGGTCTTCGTCGCCTCGGTCATCCCCGCTCTGCTGCACGTGTTCCGGCTGGTCGGCGCGCTGGTCCTCGCCACGGCGGACGAGCCGATCTCCCTTCGGAACTGGGCTCTCACCGCGCTGGCGGTCTCCGTCGTGGTCTGCGTGCTGGCCACCTGGTACGGCTTGCGCGGCGGAGGGGGTGCTTCCTGGTCCGTCGGGCCGGCACTCCGCCAGGCCCGCAGCGGACTGCTGTTCGCCGTCGGCCTCTCCGCCCAGACGGTCTACAACGACATCGACAAGGTCATGCTGTCCCGGATCGGCACCACCGAGGCGGCGGCGATCTACGCTGCGGCCTACCGGGTGGTGGACTTCGCGTACACCCCGGCCCGGTCGATGTCCGCGGTCGCCTACCCCCGCTTCTTCGAGGTTGGCCGCGAGGGACCCCGGGCGGCGCTCGGGCTCGCCCGTCGCCTTCTGCCTCGCTTCCTGATGTTCAGCGTGCCGAGCAGCCTGCTGCTGGTAGCAATGGCCTGGACCATGCCGCTGATCTTCGGACCGGAGTACGAGGACGCGACCCTGGCACTGCAGGGCCTCAGCGCGATCCTGGTCCTGAAGTCGATCCACTACCTGGCCGCCGACGCCCTCTCGGGAAGCCGACTCCAGGGCCGTCGTACGGTGTGCCAGATCGCGGTGGGCGTCGTCAACGCGGGGCTCAACGTGTGGCTCATCCCCGCCTACGGATGGCAGGGCGCGGTCGTGTCGAGCCTCCTGTGCGACGCTCTGCTCGGCATTCTGCTGTGGGGATGCCTCGTCATCGCCCTGCGGCGACACCCGCACCGCGATGCCGTCGCCGCTCCGGCAGCGGCACCTGACCGAGAAAGGGTCTGACGTGACCACCATCTTCGGTGTCCTACTGACCGTCGGTGGCGTAGCGGTGGCTCTGTGGTTGATCCGGATGAGGCGGTCCGTCGCCACCGCGTTCGGCGACCCCGCATCGGCGGTCGCCCTGGTCGGCTTCGCGTTGCTCACCAACGCGGCCCCGGCGCTCGCCGGCAGCCGCAGTTCGATGCTGATCGGCGTGCTGGTGGTCGCCCTGCTGGCCTGGCTGGTGCTCTCCGGCCGTGGTCTCCTCCGCGGCCCGTCCGATCTGTGGCTCCGGATCTCGCTGGCGATGGCCGGCGGCCTACTCGTCTGGTGCGCCCTCATCGACGTCGTCACCGGCACCGGGATCTACGGATCGCGGTTGCCGGCGTACGGGGCGGCCGGGCTCCTGCTGATCGCCGTCTGGATGATGGCCGCCCGCACCACGGTCAGCGTACGGGCGATGGCCTACACCGGGCTGGCGGTCCTGGCGCTGCTGGCCATTCCGACCGCTCTGTCCGGGCAGGCGGCGTGGCGGGCGTGCACCGGCGGGAAGCTGGAGAAGTGCTCTCTGGCCGGCGCGCTGTTCAAGAGCTTCTACAACTCCGAGAACTATGCGGCGATGCTGGCGTCGTTCACCCTGGTCGCCGCGTTCTGCGCGATGCGCCGCGCCGAACTGGTGGCGACGGCGTCGTTCTGCCTGCTGGTGATCGTCGCCACCGGCTCCCGCACCAGCTATCTGGCTGTCGGCGCGGTAGCCGTCTGGATGCTGGGCGCACTGCTCGTGCAGCGTCTGCGACCGAGCCCACGGATCCCCTTCGCGCTCTGCGTGGCGCTCGTCGTCGGCGCACTGACAGCCGCCACATACCTGATGTGGAGCGCGTCGAAGACCACGCTGAGCAACCGCGGCAACATCTGGGTCGCCGCCCGCGAGTACCTCAGCGGCCGGGAGGCCGTCGGCGTGGGCGTCTCGAAGTGGTACTACCTCCAGGACATCGAGAAGGCACCGACCCACTTCTTCCACTCCGGGTACGTCCTGGTCATCTTCTCCGGCGGGCTGATCGCGCTGACCCTGTTCGGTCTGTGGATGGCCACCCTGCTGCACCGCAACGTCGAGGACGGGCACGCCTTCACCGCCAAGGCGCCGGTGGTGCTCCTCGTCGTCTACTCGTTCACCGAGGTCGTCTGGAACCCGCTGTCGGTGGACGGGCTGACCTGGATCATCGTGCTGCTGGCCCTCACCGCGTCGGCGTCCGCCGCCCCGGCCCGCAACCCGGCCCCGGGGCCGGTGGACCTGGTGGACCGCCCAGGTCGGTTCGCCGCCCTCAAGCGGTTGACGGGTCGGCACGACGCCGTCGCCGCGCGGTAGGGACCCAGGACGCCGCGCCGGTCGGAGTGACTAGGCAGCACCGATCGGCAGGCCCTTGAACGCCAGCAGACCGACCCCGGTGGCGTTGACGCACCAGGGCCCGGCGTCGCCCCGGTAACTCAGCCCGGTCGCGCCGTCGGCCGGGCCGGACAGGCTCAGCACGAGCCGCCCTCCCTCGCGGTACTCGACGGCGGTGACGGTGGCGGTGCTGCCGTCGATCGTGAAGTCGGTGCCCGCGCCGGCCCGGACCGTCAGCGGGTCGGTGCTACGGAGCTGAACCACCACCTGGGTACGCCGAGCGTCGGTGAAGGCGGCCGACCGAGGGTTCGGGGCTGACACGCCCTCGCTGGGGCCGCGGTGGATGTCTCGGGCCAACACGGCGAACGCCTGATCGCCCAACTCGCGGTAGCCCTGCTCCCAGGCGAAGTGGCAATCCTCCCGGCCCGACAGGGCCGTTGTCGACAGCACCGTCACCTTCAGGGTGTCGACCATCCGTCGCTGGGCCTCACGCAGCGGGCCGCCGGAGGTGTTCCCGCACGGTGAGCTGCCGACCTGGACGACGTAGTACCGGGTGCCGCCGGCGGTTCGGAAACCCACCTCCCGACGCCAGTCCGTCAGCAGCGCGGTGAACCCGGCGACGTGCCCTGTGGCGTTGTTGTTGTCGGCCTCGCCCTGGTACCAGAACACCGCCCGGACCTCGCCGATGACGTTCGCGGCGCTGAGCCGTTGCCGCAAGCGGCCGTAGTTGGTGCGCAGGTCACCGGGGTTGCCGTCGTTGCGTTGGAAGAACGACACGACCTTGCTGCTCTCCGCGCCGTTGATCACGGCTACCGGCACCTGGTAGGTGTCCATGAGTCGGTGGGCCGCGCGGATCCCCCACTGGCCGACCGAGCCGGGCTGCCGGACCGTACCCGAGACGGCGTAGTTCCAGGTACGGTCCGCGCCGGAGAGGACCCGGTCCCCGGTTGTCGAGCCGAAACTGCGGACGTACGGGGACTCCTCGCCGATCGACGAGCCCCGATGACTGGCCGCCACCGCGTTGGACTGGCCCTGGATGACGTACACGTCGCCGGACACCACGCCCTCCCAGAGTGCCGCTCGTCGGGCGACGCCGTCGCCGAGCACGTGCAACTCGAATCGGTACTCCCGAAGCGCGGCGGTGATCCGTTGCCGGAACGCGAACTCACCGCCGGGCCCGATGGGCACCGTCTCGTCCCAGCCGTCGGCCCCGCTGACGACCTTGAGGCGTACGGCGCGGACCCGCGGGTCGGTAGCCTTTCCCGCCACCGGCACGACGGCGCCGCCGGCTGCGTCCCGGGGGTACAGCTGCCGGTCCCGAGGGTGCTGACCGACGGTGAGGACCGAGGCGCGGGCGTAGACCGTCAGCCGCCGTTGGGTGTACGTGCCGGCGTTGCCGGCGGCCGTCCAGTCGGGCTGACCGGTGGGGGCGGTCCCGATGCCCACCGACAGCGGCTGGACGTCCGAGGTGAAGCCGTTGACCGCGAGAACCGTCTGCGGGGCCGCCGCTGCCGGGCGGGTGGCAGCGATCGTGTGCACCTGGAAGGAGCCGTACCCGATCGACGAGTACACGTCGTCGTCGGCGTCGTACCGGTCGGTGGTGGCGCCGGGGACCTGGCCGGAGTTGACCGGCCCGTACTTGTTCGGCCACATCTCCAGATAGCCCGTGAGACCGGTGCCGGTGGCCAGGCCCGGCGCGTTGGTGGCGACCTCCAGATCGGCGATCCGTTGGCGGACGATCTGACCGGCGCGGGTCGGCAGGCCGAGGCGTCGGGCGTCGGTCGTGAACGGCGACATGGCGGTCCACACCCACTGCGTCCCGGTGGGGCCGGTCAACTCCAGGCAGTAGCCGATCCGGTCGAACCCGCCGGCCACCGCCCCGGCCCGGTCGAACAGGAGGGCAAGCGGCCTCTTGGGGTCGTTCCGCTCGGGCAGATCGAGGGCGCTGACCGGGGTGAAGCCGGCCATACCGTGCGCGTTGGCGGCACAGGCGGTGCCGTCTATGGGCGCGACGGGCGGCGGGGTGTCCACGTCGGCTGCCGACCAGGCCGCGTCCGGTGCGCCGGTTTTCGTCGGCCACCAGCCGAGCACGGGGACGGCCGCCAGGAGCAGGACGACCACCCCGAAGCCGATCCAGGCCAGTCGGGGCAGCGATCCGAGGCGGGCCCACGGAGGGTGGGGACGAGACACCCGGGAACCTCCACAGTGTGGGCAGCGTGTCGTGCCCCAGATTAGGCGATGCGCCGTACCCGACGACGCCGGCACGACCTCCGGCCGAACCGGTGCTGATCCGGGGCGTAGGTCGGTCCCGCTGTCTGAAATGATGCCGGCCATGGCCGCAACGAGCACGACAACGGCGGCGGGTAACCGCTCCGCCGGTGTCGACCTCCTCCGGATTGTCGGAATCGCCGCGGTTGTCGCGGGCCACGTCTGGAGCGACGATCTGACCCGGGCGTCCATCTACACCTGGCACGTTCCCGTGTTCTTCGTCCTGACCGGCTACTTCTGGTCGCCCGGCCGACCGCTCGGTGGGGAACTGCGTAAGCGGTGGACGACCCTGGGCGTGCCCTACGTGGTGTGGTTCCTCATCCTGGTCGCGGCACTGCTCGCCGCGGACGCCGCGACCGGCCAGGTCGCACCGGGCACCATCGGTGACGCGCTGTACGGCGGCACGGCAGCGGTCCGACCGTTCTCCGCCTTCTGGTTCGTCTCGGTGCTCTTCATCGCGGCGGTCGCGTTCCGGTGGCTGGAGCGGTTCCCCGCCGCGGTCGCCTGGACGGTCGCGGTAGTCGGCCTGGTCACGGCGTACCTCGCGCCCAGCGTTGTCACCGCCGGCCCGCTCGGGCTCTTCCTGGTCCCGGCGTGCCTGGTCTTCGTGCTGGCGGGGCGGCTGCTGCGGCGGTTCCGCCCGCGTCTTCCGGCCAGCGCCGGTGCGGCGTCACTCTCGATCGGCGTCGGCTTCGTGCTGCTCGGCCTCAACCGGGACCTGGACCTCAAGGCCGGCGACTTCGGCTCCCCGGTGCTGGGGGTGCTGACCGCGGTCCTGATCAGCGTCGGTCTCATCCGGCTCGCGGAGGAACTCGACCTGCGCATCGGCGCGCGGGCGTCGCGGGTGATCAGTCGACTGGCCGGCTGCGGCATCGCCGTCGTGCTCAGTCACGCGGGCATCCTGTGGGTGCTGAAGACGCCCAGGTCCGGTGGGGTGCTCGACCTGGTCGCCGCTCTCGTGGTCCCCTGGGTGTTCGCGTGGATCGTCATCAGCACGCCGCTGGGCCCGTGGTTGACCGGCACCCGGATCGGCGGTTCCGCGCGGGCCGCCAGCGGTGTGGCGCCTCGACCGGGTGCCGCCCAGACGCACTAGAAACGGCTGTTGCGCCGCCGCGCCAGGAGCATCGCCACCGCCACCACGATGGCGACAGCGAGCGCGCCTCCGGCCGCGGCGATCACCGGCACGGCCCAGCTCGACCCGCCTGAATCGTCGCCGGGCCCCCGGCTGTCGACGGCCGCCTGTCGGTACGACTGGGCCAGCAGGTTGGTCGGGGAGGTCCGCGCGGCCTCGTCGAACCGCGCGATGGCCTTCGACTCGTCTCCGGCGAAGTACGCGTCGAGGCCACTGCGGTACTGGTTGTCACCCTTGCCGAGTGTGTTCGTGACGCCGGCAGCCTGGAGGAGTGCGGTCATGGCGGAGACCGGCACGACGAGGCGGTTCGCCTTGTCAGGCCGCAGAACGTCGTTGTCCAGCATGCCCACCACGCGGCCGCTCGGGTCGATGGCGATCCCGCCCCGCGAATAGAGCCCGAGATCCTCATTGATCCGGTACGGGTTCAGCGGAGTCGAGGAGTCGATCCCGGTCACTGTCACCGTCTTCGACAGCACCGTGTAGGTGGCGGCGCGGAAGCTGGTGTCGGTGGTGCCGTAGCCCAGAACGAGCAGCGACGTCTCCGGGCTGACGCTGGCCGACGTGTTCAGCTCCGACGTGGGCAGGTTCTTCTGCTCCAGCTTGATCAGGGCGACGTTCCCCGCCTCGATCGGGAGGGCCTGGACGACGGTGCCGGCAATCGCCGGGCTGTCCGTGACCTCGCCCTTGGCGATGTTGAGCTGCCCGTACAGCCGGGTCTCCGGCTGGTCGCCGGCGTTCGCGCCGGTCAGGACCGAGGTGCTCAACCGACTGCGGGTGTAGGTGCTGATGTCCTTGGCCTGGAGGCTGCCCTCGGAGACGAGCCGGTTGGCCACGGCGTTCAGGGCACCCCCGACCAGGACGTCGGGGGTGGGCTGCACGCACTGGCTGTTGCTGAGGACGTACCCCTCGTGTTGGACGACCACGCCACTACAGCGCCGGCTGAAGGTCACCGGGGCCTTGTCCAGCAGGGCGCCGCCGGCCTTGTTGCGGACGTACCCGGTGAACACGACCTCCACGAAGACCATGGACGGCCCGGCAACGGCCAGTGCCCGCTCCTCGGGGCTGCGCAGGGCGGCCTGCGCCCAGGGCTTGAGGCCCGGGGCGAGCGGGGTCGCGGCAGGGAAGCCGCTGGAGGTGGCGGTCGGCGGGACGTCCGGTTCGTCGGGCTCATCCGAGCTGAGGGAGTAGATGCCGGCACCGCCGCCGACCACTGCCACCAGGGCCAGCGCGGCCACACCCGCCCAGAGGCCGGTACGCCGCTTGGGCGGCGCCGACGGCTTGATCCGCCGTACGGGGGCGGCGTACGGGTCGAACGGGGGCACGTCGGCCGGTGGGCCGGACACGGTGGCCGGCGTCGGCGCGACGTCGTGGCCGGCCGGCCCGGCGGGCGATGCGGGTGCGCTCGACGCCGGCGCGGCCGAGACGGGGTGGGCAGGCGACTGGTTCGGAATCGCGGCCGACTGCACCGCCCACGGGGCATGCGGCATGTCGACGACCGGCTGCGGCACACCAGACACGGGTTGCGGCACACCGGAGACCGGCTGCGGCACGCCAGAGACGGGTTGCGGCACACCTGACACGGGTTGCGGCACACCCGACACCGGCTGGGGAGGGGCGGAGACGGGTCGGGGGGCGGCAGGCACCGGTTGGTACTCCACGCCGAGCGCGCGGAACAGCTTCTCCGGGGCGGGTCCGGCCTCGGCGGCGTACGCCACCCAGGGCGCGGCGGCCGAGAAGTCGGCGTACGTGATCGGGGGTCCGTCGGGGGTCTGGGCGAGCGCGTTCGCGACCTCGGCGAACGCCTCCCGCCAGCCGGGGGCGGCGGCAACCGTCGCGTCCAGCACGGCCACGCTCACGAACCGGCCCTGCTCGTCGATGGCGGCCCAGGCCTTGCCCACCGGTGAACCGCCCAGCAAGTGGGTGAACCTGTAGGGGCCTTCCGGCTGCATGCCAACTCCTCCGCTCGACCGCCAGGCGCATGGTACCGACCGGTGCCACAGTCAGTCGCCTGGCGGTCACCCGTCAACTCGTCGTCGCCGTCACCTTTGGCTGATCAGGACCACCGGCTCCGGTCCGGACGTGACGCGTTCCACGCGATAGTCGGCGAGCGCGGCCTGCCACACCGGCTCGCTCGGGTGGGTGTACGTGCGGACCAGCCAGACCCGGGTGCCGGGCGGCTGTTTCGCGGCCCGGGCCAGAATCTCGTCGAGGGCGTCCTTGATGGACGGTGCGTCGGCGGCTTTCGGGAGGATCACGTCGGCGCGGGTGGGCATGGCGACTGTCCAACCGACGGTGCCACTGACCGGCGCGACCAGCTTCAGTGGATCCTGGTCGGAGTAGAGCGTGAACCCGAACCAGGCGGGCCCGCTGACCACGACGAGGTCGTGCGGCCCCTTGTGCGCCGCGACGTACCGGGTCGACGACCCGATGTCGGTGATGGCCTGGTGTGCCCGCCAGACCCCGGGTTCGTCGCCGTCCAGGCGGTACCAGCGGTGGTTGACGGCGGCGAAGCTGGCGAGCAGGACAGCGCAGGTCACGGCGGCCACCACGCCCGGTGCCAGCCTGGGCAGCCCGCGGCGGACCAGGGCGACGACCAGGTCCGCCAGACCGACGATGCCGATGCCGGCCACCAGGCCCGCCACCACGATCAGGAAGTGGGACGTGCGCGGGTCGAGCAGCGGGTAGATCCCCGCGACACCCAGCCCGCTGGCCGCCACCGGCAGCAGGAGGACGGCGATCGCCGGGGCCGCGTGTCCGCGTCGGAACAGCGTGACGACGCCGAGCACGAGCAGCACGGCGAGGATCGGCACGGGTGCGCCGAGCATCGGTGACAGGGCCTTGATCTGCCGCACGAGGTGTGCGGGCAGTTCGGAGATGCTCGGCAGGAAGTCGTCCCAGTAGTCCCGCATGGCATCGCTGTTGCCCCGGGCAGACACTCCGAAGTAGACGGCCGCGACGAGTACGCCGGCGACCAGGCCGGCGACGGTCGCCTCGACCGTCCTCGCCCACTCCCGACGAACGGCGACGGAGAGCAGCAGACCGCCGAGTACACAGACCGCGACGATGGCGGTGGTGTGACTCAGCAGCATGCCCAGACCCACAGCGGCCACCACCAACGCGAGCCGTCGCCGGGACCAGGAGCGCCCGGTCCAGGTGGCCAGGGCGAGCAGGCAGACCGCCACCGCGGCGTCAGCCGTGTACTGCTTCAGGTCGTGGCGGGTCTGCTGGACCGGCAGGAGCAGGACGGCGAGACCGCTGACGACACCGATGAGGATGCCCCGGGCGCGCTCGGACGCCAGCGAGCGGCCCAGCAGGTAGGCGGCGACGACGGTCAGCAGTTGGAACCCCAGGGGTACGACCCGGAGGTGATCGATGTCCGGGACCAGTCGGAGCAGGAAACTCCACCCGATCGGGCTCGACGAGGTCGTCACCGGCAGGTCGGCGAGGGGAAAGCGGACCGAGAGCGCGACCCACGCCTCGTCGCCCCAGTACTGGGCTGTCAGCCACGACCGGATGTCGTTGACGACGAAGAAGGCCCCGATCAGGGCGATGATCGGCAGCGCCTCGCCGACCGTCGCCCGGACGCGCCGCTCGGGCGCCGGCGGGGCGACGCGAATGGGCGGGGCGTCCTCGACTGCGACCACGACGCTCCTTCTCGCTGGCGCGATCCTGCTCGCGCTGGACGCCCGCATGTTACGAGCCGCGACGGCTGAATGGGGGGCGGGGGTGACCCGAGGCGGTTGTCTATGAAAGTTTCTATGCATAGAGTCAGCTCATGAATGAAGGAGCTGTCGCGGCACCCGCTGACCGGGTGCTCGACCTGTTCCAAGGGGTGCGGCTCACCCCCACCCAGCGCCGAATCGCGCACTGCCTGGTGCAGCACGCCCCCGGCGTGGCGTACCTGTCCGCCGCCGAGGTCGCCGAGCTGGCCGGCGTGAGTCAGCCGTCGGTCACCCGGTTCGCCGTCGCGCTCGGCCACGACGGCTACCCGGCCCTGCGCCGCCGGCTGCGCGACCTCACCGGCTCGACTCCGGGCGGATCGACCGACACCGGCAACGAACTCCAGCAGGCGGTACGCGCGGAGATGGGCAACCTGGACCGGCTGGCCGGTCAGCTCGCCGACCGGGACCGGATCGCCGAGACCGGGCGGTTGCTCGCCGAGAGCCGCCCACTGCCGGTGCTCGGCCTGCGCGCCGCCGCGCCGTTGGCCGCGTACTTCGCCTACTTCGCGGCGAAGGTGCACCCGGACGTACGGGTCCTCGACGACGGCGGCAGCCTGCTCACCGACCGCCTGGAGCAGGCGGCCGAGGCCGGGGCGTCCGCCGTCCTGGCCTTCGTGCTGCCCCGCTACCCCCGGGAAACCCTGGACGCGCTGCGCGACGCCCGCCACGCCGGGTTGACGGTGGTCGCGATCACCGACTCACCGGTCAGCCCGGCCACCGAGCACGCCGACGTGGTGCTCGCCGCAGCGGTCGGCGCGCAGCTCGTCTTCGACCTGCACACCGCCCCGATGACCCTGGCCATGGTGCTGTTGCAGGCGATCTGCGACGCCACACCGGGCGAAACCCAGCGCCGACTGGAGGCATTCGAAGCCTCCGCGGCCCGCCGACAGTTGTTCCTCGGTTGACCGGAGGAGAACCAGAGATGACCCAGCCCATTCGTGCCGCACGGGGCAGCCAGCTCACCACCCGCGGGTGGCAGCAGGAGGGCGCCCTGCGGATGTTGATGAACAACCTCGACCCCGAGGTGGCCGAACGCCCCGACGACCTGGTGGTCTACGGCGGCACCGGCAAGGCGGCGCGGGACTGGCCGTCGTACCACGCGTTGGTCCGCACGCTGACCGACCTGCGCGAGGACGAGACGATGCTGGTGCAGTCGGGCCGTCCGGTCGGGGTGATGCGCACCCACGAGTGGGCGCCGCGGGTGCTGCTGGCCAACTCGAACCTGGTCGGCGACTGGGCGACCTGGCCGGAGTTCCGCCGCCTCGAACAGCTCGGCCTGACCATGTACGGGCAGATGACGGCCGGTTCGTGGATCTACATCGGCACCCAGGGGATCCTCCAGGGCACCTACGAGACGTTCGCGGCGGTGGCCGCCAAGATCGCCGACGCCCGCGGCGACGGGCAGGGGCAGGGCGCAAGCACCCTCGCCGGCACGCTGACGCTGACCGCCGGCTGCGGCGGGATGGGCGGCGCGCAGCCGCTCGCGGTCACCATGAACGGCGGCGTCTGCCTGATCGTGGACGTGGACCGCACCCGGCTCGACCGTCGGGTGCACGACCGCTACCTGGATGAGGTCGCCGACTCCCTGGATGACGCGATCGCTCGGGTCCGCGCCGCGAAGCGGGAGCGCCGGGCCCTGAGCGTGGGCGTGGTCGGCAACGCGGCCGAGGTCTTCCCGGACTTGCTGAACCGGGGCGTCGAGATCGACATCGTGACCGACCAGACCAGCGCGCACGACCCACTGGCGTACCTGCCGGTGGGGGTGGAGCTGGCCGAGGCCCGGGACTACGCCGCCGCGAAGCCGGCCGAGTTCACCGACCGGGCCCGCGCGTCGATGGCCCGGCACGTCGAGGCGATGGTCGGTTTCCTCGACGCGGGCGCCGAGGTGTTCGACTACGGCAACTCGATCCGGGGTGAGGCGCAGCTCGGCGGCTATCAGCGCGCCTTCGACTTCCCGGGCTTCGTGCCCGCGTACATCCGGCCGTTGTTCTGCGAGGGCAGGGGTCCGTTCCGGTGGGCGGCGCTCTCCGGCGACCCGGCCGACATCGCTGCCACCGACCGCGCCATCCTCGACCTGTTCCCGGAGAACGAGTCGCTGGCCCGGTGGATCAAGCTGGCCGGCGAGCGGGTCGCCTTCCAGGGCCTGCCGGCCCGGATCTGCTGGCTCGGTCAGGGCGAACGGGACCGGGCGGGCGTGCGGTTCAACGACATGGTCGCCTCCGGCGAACTCTCCGCCCCGGTAGTGATCGGCCGGGACCACCTGGACACCGGCAGCGTCGCGAGCCCGTACCGGGAGACCGAGGGGATGGCCGACGGCTCCGACGCCATCGCCGACTGGCCGCTGCTCAACGCCCTGGTCAACACGGCAAGCGGGGCGTCCTGGGTGTCCATCCACCACGGCGGCGGGGTGGGTATCGGCCGGTCGATCCACGCCGGGCAGGTGTGCGTGGCCGACGGCACCGCCCTCGCCGGTCAGAAGATCGAGCGGGTGCTCACCAACGACCCGGCGATGGGCGTCATCCGGCACGTCGACGCCGGCTACGAGAGCGCCCGCGAGGTAGCCGACCGCACCGGGGTCCGGGTGCCGATGACGGAGGGCGACCCCGCGTGAGCGACGACCTTTCCGCCCGGTTCCGGGCGCTGTGGGACGAGATCGCGCCGGTCGGGCGGGACGCCGACAGCGGCGGCTATCTGCGGTACGCGCTGACCGAGCCGGAGCGGGAGCTGCGCGCCTGGTTCCGGGCGCAGGCCGAGCACCGTGCCATGCCGGTCACCGAGGACGGCAACGGCAACCTCTTCGCCCACTGGGGTGACCCGGAGGCGTCCGACGCGGTGCTCACCGGCAGCCACTTCGACTCGGTGCCGCACGGCGGGGCGTACGACGGGCCACTCGGCATCGTGAGCGCGTTCCTCGCCGTTGACGAGCTACGCGCCGCCGGGGTCACCCCGGACCGGCCGCTGGTGCTGGGTGCCTTCGTCGAGGAGGAGGGGGCGCGTTTCGGCGTACCCTGCCTGGGGTCTCGGCTGCTCACCGGGGCGCTGGCGCCCGAGCGCGCGGCCGGCCTGCGCGACGCGGCCGGGGTGAGCTTCGCCGAGGCGCTCGGTGACCGGCCGGCGGGCGCCCGCCCGGAGCTGCTGGGCCGGTTCGGGGCGTTCGTCGAGTTGCACGTCGAGCAGGGCCGCGCACTCGTCGACACTGACGCGCCGGTCGCGGTGGCCAGCGCGATCTGGCCGCACGGCCGGTGGCGCTTCGACGTCGTCGGCGAGGGCAACCACGCGGGTACGACCCGGATGGCCGACCGCCGCGACCCGATGCTGACCTACGCGTTCACGGTGCTGGCGGCCAACAAGGAGGCCCGGCTGCGCGGCGCGCACGCCACTGTGGGCCGGGTCGCCGTCGAACCCAACGCCACAAACGCGATCCCGTCGAAGGTGACCGGCTGGCTGGACGCCCGGGCCGCCGACCCGGAAACGCTCGCCGGGCTGGTCGACGCGGTACGCGGCAAGCTTGCCGAGCGGGCCCGCCGTGACGGTACGACGGTGACCGTCACCGAGGAGTCGGCCACAGCGGTGGTCGCCTTCGACGGCGGGCTTGCCAAACGCCTCGCCACGCTGCTCGACGCGCCGGTGCTGCCCACCGGGGCGGGGCACGACGCCGGGGTGCTCGCCGCGTACCTGCCCACCGCGATGCTCTTCGTGCGCAACCCGACCGGTGTCTCGCACTCCCCCGCCGAGGCCGCCACCGACGACGACTGCGCCGCCGGGGTACGGGCGCTGGCCCGGGTGCTGGAGGAGCTGACATGCCGGTGACACCGAACCGCTGGCTCGCCGAGTACGCCTGGCTGCCCGAGCACGCCGAACCCACCCCCGACGTGCTGATCGAGGTCGAGGACGGCCGGATCACCGCGGTGACGCCGCTGCTGGGAGCACACGGACCGGAGGCCGGGGTCGAGGTGTACGCCGACGCGGTGCCACTGCCCGGCCTCACCCTGCCGGGCCTGTCCAACGTGCACTCGCACGCCTTCCACCGGGCGCTACGCGGGCGTACCCACGGCGGCCGGGGTGACTTCTGGACCTGGCGGGACCAGATGTACGCCGTCGCGGACCGGCTGGACCCGGACACCTACCTCGCGCTGGCAAGGGC
This sequence comes from Micromonospora sp. NPDC049089, assembly GCF_040648775.1. Classification (NCBI taxonomy): domain Bacteria; kingdom Bacillati; phylum Actinomycetota; class Actinomycetes; order Micromonosporales; family Micromonosporaceae; genus Micromonospora; species Micromonospora sp. NPDC049089. Next base: position 17,609 of record NZ_JBEZEH010000010.1, on the reverse strand, counting down.
CGTCTACGCCGAGATGGCGCTCGCCGGGATCACCTGCGTGGGCGAGTTCCACTACCTGCACCACCGACCGGACAGCGGCGCCTACGACGACCCGAACGCGATGGGCGCGGCGCTGGTGGAGGCCGCCGCGCACGCCGGGATCCGGCTCACACTGCTGGACGCCTGCTACCTGACCTCCAGCGTGGACGGTCAGCCCCTCGCCGGGCCGCAACGTCGCTTCGGCGACGGTGACGCGGGCCGCTGGGCCGAGCGGGCCGCGGCGTTCCAACCGACGGACCCGCACGTCCGGGTCGGCGCGGCCGTGCACTCGGTGCGGGCCGTCCCGGCCGATCAGTTGCGCACTGTCGCCGACTGGGCCCGGGAGCGGCAGGCGCCGCTGCACGTGCACCTCTCCGAACAGCCCGCCGAGAACGACGAGTGCCGGGCCGTGCACGGGCACTCGCCCACCGCGCTGCTCGCCGAGCACGGGGTGCTCGGGCCGCACACCACCGCCGTCCACGCCACCCACCCCACCAGCGCGGACCTGTCAGTGCTCGCCGACAGCCTGACCGGGGTGTGCCTCTGCCCGACCACCGAGCGGGACCTCGCCGACGGCATCGGCCCGGCCCGGCTGATGGCCGACGCCGGCATCCGGTTGAGCCTCGGCAGCGACAGTCACGCCGTGATCGACCTGTTCGAGGAGGCTCGGGCGGTCGAGCTGGACGAGCGGCTGCGGACCCGCCGGCGCGGCCACTTCGCGCCGCTCGACCTGCTGAACGCGGCCAGCCTCGCCGGGCACGCCGCGCTGGGCTGGGCCGACGCCGGAAGGATCGCGGTGGGCACCCGCGCCGACCTGGTGACGGTACGCCTGGACAGCGCCCGCACCGCCGGGGTGCCACCGGTGGGCGCGTTCTTCGCCGCCGGCGCGGCGGACGTCGAGCAGGTGGTGGTGGACGGCCGGGTGGTGGTGGCCGAGGGCCGGCACCTGACCGTCGACGTGCCGGCCGAACTGTCGTCCGCGATCGAGGCGGTGACGCCCGCATGAGCGGCAGCCTGCTCGTCGACAACATCGGGGAACTGGTCACCAACGGCGCCGGCGAGGGCCCGCTCGGCATCCGCCGCGACGCCGCCGTGCTGGTCGAGGCGGGTCGGGTGGTCTGGGTCGGGCCGTCCGCGTACGCGCCGTCCGCCGACCATCACGTCGATGCCGGTGGTGCCGCCGTGCTGCCCGGGTTCGTGGACAGCCACGCCCACCTGGTCTTCGCCGGGGACCGGGCCCCCGAGTTCGCCGCCCGGATGGCCGGTCAGCCCTACACCGGCGGCGGCATCCGGACCACAGTCGGTGCCACCCGGGCCGCCACCGACGAGGAACTGCGTGCCACGGTGCGCCGGCTGCGCGGGGAGGCGCTGCGCCAGGGCACCACGACCATGGAGATCAAGAGTGGGTACGGCCTGACCGTCGCCGACGAGGCCCGCTCGCTGCGGATCGCCGCCGAGAGCAGCACCGAGACCACCTTCCTGGGCGCGCACGTGGTGCCCGCCGAGTACGCCGACCGCCCCGACGACTACGTGGGGTTGGTCTGCGGGCCGATGCTGGCCGCCGCCGCTCCGTACGCGAAGTGGATCGACGTGTTCTGCGAGCGGGGTGCCTTCGACGTGGACCACGCCCGCGCCATCCTGGCCTGCGGTCAGGCCGCCGGCCTGGGCGTACGGCTGCACGCCAACCAGCTCGGCCCCGGCCCCGGAGTGCAACTGGGTGTGGAGCTGGACGCGGCCAGCGTCGACCACTGCACCCACCTGAGCGACGCCGACGTGGCCGCGCTGGCTGACACGGCCCACAGCGACGGGTCGGGCACCCGCACCGTGGCGACCCTGCTGCCCGGCGCGGAGTTCTCCACCCGCTCGCCCTACCCGGATGCCCGCCGGCTGCTCGACGCCGGTGTCACGGTGGCGCTGGCGACGGACTGCAACCCCGGCTCGTCGTACACCTCGTCGATGCCGTTCTGCGTGGCCCTCGCGGTCCGCGAGATGCGGATGACCCCGGCGGAGGCGGTCTGGGCCGCCACCGCCGGTGGGGCACGGGCGCTGCGCCGCGACGACATCGGTGTCCTCACCCCCGGCGCGCGGGCCGACCTCGTCGTCCTCGACGCGCCGTCACACCTGCACCTGGCCTACCGGCCCGGTGTCCCCCTGATCCGCCAGGTAATACGCAACGGAGTTCCGCAATGACGCACGTGACCATCCAGCCCACCGGAGTCTCCGCCGACGACGTGCTCGCGGTGGCCCGCGGCACCGCCACCGTCGTCCTCGCCCCGGCCACCATCGACGCGATGGCGACCAGCCGGGCCATCGTGGACGGCATCGAGTCGTCGGGCCGTCCCGTCTACGGGGTCTCCACCGGGTTCGGCGCGTTGGCAAACACCTTCGTCGCTCCGGAGCGGCGGGCCGAGCTGCAACACGCGCTGATCCGCTCGCACGCCGCCGGGGTGGGCGCCCCGATGCCGCGCGAGGTGGTCCGGGCCATGATGCTGCTGCGCGTCCGGTCCCTCGCCCTGGGCCGCTCCGGGGTCCGGCCGCTGGTCGCGGAAGCGCTGGTCGACCTGCTCAACCACGACATCACCCCGTGGGTCCCGGAGCACGGCTCGCTGGGCGCCTCCGGTGACCTGGCGCCGCTGGCGCACTGCGCGCTGGTACTGCTCGGCGAGGGCTGGGTGCTCGGCCCGGCCGGTGAACGGCAGGACGCCTCCGACGCGTTGACCGCCGCCGGGCTCAAGCCGATCGAGCTGGCCGCCAAGGAGGGGCTGGCGCTGATCAACGGCACCGACGGCATGCTCGGCATGCTGCTGCTGGCCATCCACGACGCGGAGCACCTGTTCGCCATGGCCGACGTGACGGCCGCGCTGGCCATCGAGGCGATGCTCGGCTCGGAGCGGCCGTTCCTGCCCGAGCTGCACGCGATCCGCCCACACCCCGGTCAGGCGACGTCGGCGGCGAACATCCACCGCCTGTTGCAGGACTCCCGGGTGATGGACTCGCACCGCGACGACCTGGCGCACGCCGTGCAGGACGCGTACTCGATGCGCTGCGCGCCGCAGGTGGCCGGCGCGGCCCGCGACACCCTGGACTTCGTCCGCACCGTCGCCGGCCGGGAGCTGGTGTCCGTTGTGGACAACCCGGTGGTGCTGCCGGACGGCCGGGTCGAGTCGACCGGGAACTTCCACGGCGCACCGCTCGGCTTCGCCGCGGACTTCCTCGCCATCGCCGCCGCCGAGGTGGGCGCGATCGCCGAGCGGCGGGTCGACCGGCTGCTCGACGTGACCCGCTCCCGGGAACTGCCGGCGTTCCTCTCCCCCGACGCCGGGGTCAACTCCGGGCTGATGATCGCCCAGTACACGGCGGCGGGGATCGTGGCCGAGAACCGTCGACTGGCCGCCCCCGCCTCGGTGGACTCGCTGCCCACCAGCGGAATGCAGGAGGACCACGTCTCGATGGGCTGGGCCGCCGCGAAGAAGCTGCGCACCGTCCTGGACAACCTGACCAGCCTGCTCGCGGTGGAGCTGCTGGCCGGCGTACGCGGCCTCCAACTGCGCGCCCCGCTGGAGCCGTCCCCGGCCGGCCGGGCGGCCGTCGCCGCGCTCGGTACGGCAGCCGGCGAGCCCGGCCCGGACGTGTTCCTCGCCCCGGTGATGGAGGCGGCCCGTGCCGTCGTCGCCGGGCCGGAGTTGCGCGCCGCCATCGAACGGGAGGTCGGCCCGCTGGGCTGATCTCCGGCGGGTCGCTGTCGTCCGCCGCGGGTCAGGCGGCGGGCGGCAGCACCTTGGCGACCAGCTTGGCCAGCTCGCGCAACGCCTTGCCCCGGTGACTGATCGCGTCCTTCTCCGCCGGGGTCAGCTCGGCGTTGGTCCGGTCCTGTCCGTCGCCCAGGAAGATCGGGTCGTAGCCGAACCCACCGTCACCACGCGGCGCGCGCAGCACCCGACCGGACTGCCGGCCGTCGACGAGGTGCTCCTTGCCGCCCGGCAGCACCAACGCGACGGTGCAGACGAACGAGGCGGCCCGCTGCTCGTCGGGCACGTCGCCGATCTGGTTTAGCACCAGCTGAAGGTTGGCCCGGTCGTCGCCGTGCTTGCCGGACCAGCGGGCGCTGAACACACCCGGCATCCCGTTGAGCGCGTCGACAGCGAGCCCGGAGTCGTCGGCGATGGTCGGCAGGCCACTCTGCCGGCAGCCCTCCCGCGCCTTGATCAGCGCGTTCTCGCCGAAGGTCAGGCCGGTTTCCGGCAGCTCCGCGTACTGCTCGATGTCGTCCAGCCCGAGCAGGGCGATCCGGTGCGCGCCGAGCGCGCCGTCCAGGATCCGCTGAAGCTCGACCAGCTTCTTACGGTTACGGGTGGCGAGCAGGACCTTGTTCATGCGAGTGCCTTCCGCTGGGCTTCGGCCAACTCGGCGCAGCCGGCGACGGCCAGGTCGAGCAGGGCGTCGAGCTGGTCGCGGGCGAACACGCCCGCCTCGCCGGTGCCCTGCACCTCGACGAAGTCGCCAGCGCCGGTGCACACCACGTTCATGTCCACCTCGGCGGCGACGTCCTCCTCGTAGCAGAGATCGAGCCGGGCCTCCCCGGCGATGATCCCCACGCTGACCGCGGCCACCGAGCGGTGCATCACCTTCTCCGGCTTACCGGCCAACGACTTGCGGGCGGCGAGCCAGCCCACCGCGTCGTGCAACGCGACGTACGCGCCGGTGATCGCGGCCGTGCGGGTGCCGCCGTCGGCCTGGAGCACGTCGCAGTCGAGCACTATCGAGTTCTCGCCGAGCGCCTTGAGGTCGATGCTGGCCCGCAGACTACGGCCGATCAACCGGGAGATCTCATGGGTACGGCCACCGACCCGACCCTTGACGCTTTCCCGGTCGGAGCGGGTGTTGGTGGCCCGGGGCAGCATCGCGTACTCAGCGGTCACCCAACCGAGCCCGGAGCCCTTGCGCCAGCGGGGCACCCCCTCGGTGACGCTCGCCGTGCAGAGCACCCGGGTGCCGCCGAACTCGACGAGCACCGAGCCCTCCGGATGGGTGCTCCAGCCTCGGGTCACTGTCACCGGTCGGAGTTGAGAGGGCCCTCGCCCGTCAGGTCGCGCCATCCCTGCACCCTATGCGGTGCGGCGATCCACCCCGCTCGCGGTGCCCAGGAGAACGTCCGCGTCGTGCACACCGAGGAACCCGGCAACCGCGGCCGGCCAGCCGAACTCCTCGGCCCGCGCCCGGGACCCGGTGCGTCAGATGTCGTAGCTGGCGCCGGGCCGGACCACCTCGAGCGGCCCGCTGTACGCGGCGGCGGCCGACTCCAACGTGTGCGCCTCGCTGCCCCAGGCGGGCACCAGGTGGGTGAGCAGCAGTCGACCCACAGCGGCCTTGGTCGCCGCCTCGCCGGCCTCCCGGCCGGTCAGGTGCAGATCCGGCGGATTGTCCACGCCGTCGAGGTAACTGGCCTCGCAGAGGAACACGTCGGCGTTCTGGGCCAGCCGCAGCAGCGCCTCACAGGGCGCGGTGTCCGACGAGTAGCACAGCGAACGGCCGTCGTGCTCCAGCCGCACACCGTACGTCTCGACGGGGTGGTTGACCCGGTCGACGGTGACGGCGAACGGGCCGATCGGGAAGGTGCCCGGCTGGAGCGCGTAGAACTGGTACACGTCCTCCACCGAACCGTCGTCCCCGTAGGCGGCGCTGAGCCGGTCCGGCGCGCCGGCGGGCGCGTACACCGGCAGCGCGGGGTAGGGGCCGTCCGGGGCGTACCGGCGCACCACCACGTAGAGCACGGCGTCGAACATGTGATCACAGTGCAGGTGGGTCAGCAGGATGGCGTCCGGGGCGTGCAACCCCGCGTACCGCTGGAGGCTGGACAGCGACCCCGAGCCGAAGTCGACCAGGAGCCGGAAACCGTCGGCCTCGACGAGGTAGGCCGAGCAGGGCGACTCGGGGCCAGGGAAACTGCCGGCGCTCCCCAGAACAGTCAGTCGCATCGAGTGGTCTCGCTGTCACTGTCAGTAGCAGCTGTGCCGGCGATAGTCCCAGCCATGATCTCTACCGACGCGTACGCCACGCTGCGCAGCCTACGCTGGCGCACCCGGCAGCAAGAATCATCCAACGGAAGTTGTCACGAACGTGACACCTGCTCGCGGTACATCACAACGCGGACGGGCCGTCGACGAATGTCGACGGCCCGTAGTCGGCAGACCAGATCGGTCAGGCCCAGAGCTGCCCCTCCAGGGCGTCCTCGGCGTCGGCGAGGGTGCCGCCGTACGCGCCGGTGGACAGGTACTTCCATCCACCGTCGCAGACCACGAAGGCCACATCGGCCCGCCGGCCGTCGCGCACCGCCTCGTGCGCCACCGCCAGCGCGGCGTGCAGGATCGCACCGGTGGAGAAACCGGCGAAGATGCCCTCCACCTCCACCAGCTGGCGGGTACGCAACACCGCGTCCCGGGTGCCGACCGAGAACCGCCGGGAGAGCACCGAGGCGTCGTAGAGCTCCGGAACGTACCCCTCGTCGATGTTGCGCAGCCCGTAGACCAACTCGCCGTAGCGCGGCTCGGCAGCCACGATCTGAATGCCCTCGACCTTTTCCCGCAGATAACGCCCGGTGCCCATCAGGGTGCCGGTGGTGCCCAGCCCGGCCACGAAGTGCGTGATGCTGGGCAGGTCGTGCAGCAGCTCCGGCCCGGTCGTCTCGTAGTGCGCCCGCGCGTTCGCCTCGTTGCCGTACTGGTAGAGCATCACCCAGTCGGGGTGCTCGACGGCGATCTGCTTCGCCGTGGCGACCGCCTGGTTGGAACCACCCGCCGCCGGCGAGAAGATGATCTCGGCCCCGTACATCCGGAGCAGCTGCACCCGCTCGGTGGAGACGTTCTCCGGCATCACGCAGACCAGCCGGTAGCCGCGCATCTTCGCCACCATGGCCAACGAGATGCCGGTGTTGCCGCTCGTCGGCTCGAGGATGGTGTCACCAGTGCGGAGCCGGCCAGCCTCCTCCGCCGCCCGGACCATGAACAGCGCCGCGCGGTCCTTGATGCTGCCGGTGGGGTTGCGGTCCTCCAGCTTGGCCCAGAGCCGCACCGGAGGGGCACCCTCGGGCGCCGTCGGGGACAGTCGGGGCAGGCCGACCAGCGGAGTACCCCCGCAGGCGTCGAGCAGGCTTTCGTACCGCGCCATGGCGGCCGACCTCAGCGAGCCGCGACGGCGTCGCGGGCCAGCACGTCGACGGCACCCTGCGAGCTGATGCTGTGCGAGCTGATCGCCGCTGCCGCGGCGCTGTGCGAGCTGATCGCCGCTGCCGCAGCGCTGTGCGAGCTGATCGCCGCTGCCGCAGCGAAGCCGAACGCACCGCCGGCCACCGCCGGCAGGATGGTGACGCTGTCGCCGTCGGAGAGCTTCGCGTCGAGCGCACCGAGGAAGCGGACGTCCTCGTCGTTGACGTAGACGTTGACGAAGCGGTGCAGCGTGCCCGCGTCGGTGATCAGCCGGCCGCGCAGACCGCCGTGCCGGGAATCCAGGTCGGTGAGCAGATCGGCGAGCGTGTCGCCGGTGCCGTCGACGACCTTGGCGCCGCCGGTGTAGCTGCGCAGGATGGTGGGGATGCGAACCTCAATAGCCATGATGGGGAACTCCTCGATCGGGTGTGCCTACGGTGACGGGACGAGATGGCTGCGGCGCTGACAGGTCAGCGGCCGGAACACTCGTAATCGACCGTCGCCGGGCTCTGCCCGAACATGTAGGACTGGACGGCGTGCGGGTCGACACCGGCCTCCACGACACGGACCGGCTCCTCGGTGATCACGCCGTCGACGATCCGGAACGACCGGATCTCCTCCGAGTCGGGCTCACGGGTCGAGACGAGCAGGTAGTGCGCCCCCGGCTCACCGGCGAAGGCGACGTCCGTCCGCGACGGGTACGCCTCGGTGGCGGTGTGCGAGTGGTAGATGACGACGGGCTCCTCGTCCCGGTCGTCCATCTCCCGCCACACACGCAGATGCTCCATCGAGTCGAACTCGTAGAAGGTCATCGACCGCGCCGCGTTGTCCATCGGGATGTGCCGGGTCGGAGTGTCACTGCCGACGGGACCGGCGACCACGCCGCACGCCTCGTCAGGGTGATCCCGGCGCGCGTGGGCGACGATCGCGTCAATGATCGACCGGTCGATGCTCAGCACGTGCACCAGCCTAACGCCTGCCGGGCACAGGTCGAAGTGGTGCCGGTCACCCTTAGTCGATCAAGGCGTTGAGCAGCGACTCCTGTAGATACCCGAGATAGGCGTAGACCGAAAGCTGGAACACCCGGCTGGAACCCGGGTCCTCAGCGACAGCGTCGTCCAGCTCCTCGCCCAGATCCGTGCCGTCCTTGATCTCCAGGCGGACGCCCATCGCGAGCCGTGCGTCGTTCAGCGCCCGCAACCACGCCTCGGCGGCCTCGGCGTCCAGCCGCACCTCGCCGCCGGCCTCGTCCGGCAACGCGGCCAGGATCGCCCCCGCCTGATCGATCTTCGCGGTCTTCAGGTCGCCCTCGGTGTAGCGGCGAAACTCGGCGGTGCCCGGAGCGTCCTGCGGGTAGACCGCCGGAAAAAGCCGACCGACCACCGGGTCGGTGTGGTCGAAGCCGTCGGTGAGCAGACCCACCACCTCGGAGGCGACCTTGCGCAGCACCCGCACCTCGTCGACGGCGAAGACGGCGACGTAGTGACCGGCCTGGCGATGGAACATGCTCATGATCTGTCCACCGTCGCCCACAGCCCGTACGCGTGCAGCTGCGACGCGTCGTGCTCCATCCGTTCGCGGGCACCGGTGGAGACCACGGCACGGCCCTTGTGGTGCACGTCCAGCATCAGCTGTTCGGCCCTCTCCCGGCTGTAGCCGAAAAGCTTCTGGAAGACCCAGGTCACGTACGTCATCAGATTGACCGGGTCGTCCCACACGATCGTCACCCACTGCCGGTCGGACGCCGGCACCTCGTCAGTGTCCGGCGTCTCGACCGGTGCAACCTGCGGAGCCGCCATGCCCCCCATCGTGCCACCGGTTTCCCGGAACCGAGGAACCGGAACGCCGGACCGGCGCGGATCACCCACCCCGGGCCCTCCCGACCCGCCCCGGACGCCATCGGCGGCGGGGTCCGGCCCGGACCCGGACCAACCGGTGGGCGCGCCGTCAGGCGAGCAGAATGCCGTGATCGACTGCATCGGAGAGCACCACGCCCAGCGAGAGGCGGATCACCTCGAACCGTCGGGAGATCTCCCTGGACAACCCCAACTCGACCTCGCGCACCGCCCGCTGGGACCAGGCTCGCGCCGCGCTGTGGTCGCCGTTGCCCGGCGTACGCCACTGCTGCCAGCACCCGCCGGAGAGCGCCACCGCAATGGGCGGGAGCACCTCGTCCCGGGACGCCATCGGATAGCTGGCGGCGGCGTCGATCGCCTCCAGGCCGGTCAACTCGGCCACGCCCGCCGTGCTGGTGATCAACAGCACCTTGTCCAATTCGTGGCCGGGCCGGTGATCGGCCAGGCCGTACTGCACAGCGGTGGCGATCCGGCGGCGCACGCCTTCGGCCGGCGGCGCGCCGAGCACCTGGGACGCGACGTCGGTCATGATGCCGCGCACCGCCTGGTCGCACTGCGCGGTCGCCAACAACGACAACGCCGCCATCTCACGGTCGAGGAGATCGGGTAGGCCGGCAAGGCCGACTCCGAACACGATCTCCTGAACGGCCCGAAGGTGGATGTTCGCCAACTCCAGGGCGAGGTGCTGGCGGATCCGCTGAGCACACGAGCGGGCATGGCGGTCGAGCCGCTCGGACCAGTCACCCGGATCGGCGGCCACGGCCACGCGGCCCTGCTGGCCCGGCAGGATCGGTGGGTCGACGCTGGCCCGCTGCAACCCCTCACGCGACGCCCAACCCACCAGCGCCCGCCGCAGGTCGGCGGCAGTGTCGGCGCCGTCGACCGGGAACCACCGCGCGCCGGCCAGCGCCGGCACCGCGGCCAGGAGCGCCGCCCGATGCGCCTCCACAGTGACCGCGACCGCATCCACCTCGGTCTCCGCATCCCCGACCGGCGGGACGGACGCCCCCGCGCCCTCCGTAGTCGCCGTGCCGTCGGCCAGCGGAGCCCACCCCGCCGCGCCCGGGGTGACCGCGAAGACGACCTCCACCGAGGTCGGGGCGACTTCGGCGAGCAGGTTCAACTCGGCGGCGGTGAAGGCCTGGTCGGCGGCGATCACGAAGAGCAACGCGCCGGCCCGGCCCACCGCTTCGAGCAGCACCCGGGTGCCGGACACACCGAGGGTGGCGGTGTCCGGAACGTCGACCAGGGTGAAGTGCCGCAGCAGCGGCTGGGGCACGCTCAGCTCGACACGCCGGGGCGGGCGGGCCAACGCCGGACCGGCGGCGTCCCGGTCCGCGCCGTACGAGTGCGGCTGCCGGTAACCGGGCACGAACGCCGCCCGGGTGGGCACCTTGGCGTCGCGCATCACCAACCAGCTGCCCGCCGGCACTGTGAGCATGACCGGGTCGAGCTCGAGCAGGGTGGCCAGCACAGCACGCCGCTCAGCACCGGCCGGGCCAACGGCGACCACACCAAGCGGCTCATCCGGGGCGGCGCCGGACACGCCGACCCGGGTGGGGAGGGGGCCGCAGGTCGGTAGGTCTGCTGGACCGGTCATGTCGTCCGGCGAATCGACCGAGGGGAGAGGGCCCTGCTTCATCAGGTGCCTCCCGTTGCGGGTGACCGGAGATCCGGTCGCGGAATTTCCGGTACGTCAATCGGATGTCGGAAGACTACGGGCGGGCCGACGACCGGGCGGAACACCTCGAATACTCAGCGGTAATTGTGCGATTACTCAACTTCGCACGGTGACGGTACGGGCGCGGACGGATTCCGGTCGATATGCTGCGCGAATGAGTCGATGGGAGTTCGTCGGCCGCACAGATGAGCTCAACCGTTTGCTGGAGGCCGTGACCGGCGAAGCCGGCCGCGGGCTCTTCTTCAGCGGCAGCGCTGGCATCGGCAAGAGTCGCCTGCTGCGCGAGGGCGTGGGCGCGTTGCCCACCGACCGGTTCGCGATCTGGTCCATCGCCGCCAGCGCCACCACTGCGGCGCTGCCATTCGGTGGGCTCGTCCAGGTCCTCCCCGCCGAGCAGCCGCAGGGCCTCTCCCCCGCCGGCATCCTGCGCTGGGCGCTCAACGTGCTGCAACAGCAGGCGGCCGGCCGACGGATCGTGCTCGCCATCGACGACGCCCACCTGCTCGATCCCCCCTCGGCCGCACTCGTGCATCTCGTCGCCCGCGCCGAGAACGCCACAGTGGTCGGCACCCTGCGCGACGGTGAGCAGATCCCGCTGCCGATCCGCGCGCTCTGGACCGACGACCTGGTCGAGCACGTCGAGCTGACCCCGATGCCGCAGGAGGAGACAACCGACCTGCTGGCGGCGATCCTGGGCGGCCCGGTCGACGCCAACTCGGCCGACCGGCTCGGCCGGCTGTCGGCCGGCAACCCGCTGCTGCTGCGCGAGCTGGTGCACGCGGCCAACGGCAGCGCCGAGTTGAAGCGCACGTACGGGATCTGGAAGTGGACCGGGCGACTGGAGCTGGCGCCCAACCTGACCGACCTCATCGACACCCGGGTCGGCAAACTCACCGACGGCGTCCGCGCGGTCGTCGAGCTGGTCGCGTTCGGCGAACCACTGGGCCTGCACCTCCTGAGGCAGGCCGCCGAACAGTCGGACGTGGAGACCGCCGAGGAACGCGGGCTGATCACCGTCATCCAGCACGACCGGCGCACCAACGTCCGGCTGGCACACCCGCTCTACGGCGAGGTGATGCGCCGTCGCTGCCCGGTCAGCCGCACCCGCCGGCTTCAGGCACACCTCGCCGAGTTGCTCGAGCAGGTCGGCAAACGCCGACGCGACGACCTGTTGCGGGTGGCGGTCTGGCGACTCGACTCAGGCACCGCACAGGATCCGGCTCTGCTGCTGGACGCCGCGGTGCAGGCGTTCACCCGCTACGACGTGCCGCTGGCGACCCGCCTGGCGCGGGCCGCGCTGCACACCGACGGCGGCTACGACGCGGCGGAGCTGCTGGCCACCATCCTGATGTTCGCCGACCGGCCCGACGAGGCGATCGACGTCCTCGACGCGGTCACCCCCAAGCCCGGCGACGAGCGGCGGCTCTGCCGGTGGCTGACCGTACGCGGCATGGTCAGCTACTGGGGGCTGAGCCGGCAGTCCACGGTGGAGGAGATCGCAAGCCGGGCCGAGCAGCTCAGTGACTCCGCCGACCGGTCCCGGGTGCACGCATTCGAGGCGATCATGCGCCTGCACCGCCTGGACACGGCCACCGCCGTGCAGCTCAGCCGACGGGTGCTCGACCGTCCGGCGGCAGGCGTCGCCGCCCGCGAGCTGGCCCGCTCCACCATCGCGTACGTCCAGGCCGCGCAGGGCGAGCTGACCCGCAGCGGTACGGCGATCGCCCAGGTGCACTCGGCCGCGGCGAGCTGGCGCACCGACATGCCGTACCTCCAGCTGGCCCTGGAACTGGCCCGAGGCACCCGGCTCATGCTCACCGGCGACCTGGCCGGGATCGACGCGATCGTGGCCGACGAGTTCGCCGACCTCGCCGGAGCCGGCGACTTCCGCCTCGGCACCGGCTACCTGGCCATCCTCCAGGCGTACGCGGCCCGGCTGCGTGGGCAGAGCGACGCGGCCATGCGGACCTCGCTGGGTGCCTGCGCGGTGCTGGCCACGAGCCGGGTCTACGCCGGTCTGGCCCAGGCCGAACGCGCCCAGGCGGCGGCGCTGCGCGGTGACGCCGCGCAGGCGGTTGCGGCGATGGCCGAAGCCGACCGCACGCACGCGCCGGGCATGGCGGTGCTCTACCCGTGGCTGGAGCAGGCCCGGGGCGCGTCGCTCGCCGCGTCGGGCGACCTGCCGGGCGCGGTCAAACACCTCGGTGACCTGGTGGACCGGCTGCGCTCCGACGGCTTCGCCGGGCACGAGGTGCATGTCCTGCACGACCTCGTCCGACTCGACCAGGCGGGCATGGCTGTCGGCCCCACCTGCTCCGACGGCAGCCGCCGCACCGTCGCGCAGCGCCTCGCCGAGCTCTCGGAGCGGGTCGACGGGGTGCTCCCGCCGCTGCTGGCCCGGCACGCCCGCGCCGCGGTGACCGACTCCCCCACCGATCTGCTGGCGGTCGCCGACGACTACGCCGCCCTGGAGTTGACCGTGTACGCCGCAGAGGCCACCTCCCAGGCCGTCCAGCGGCTGCGCCGGCAACACTCGGCCGCCGCCAACGACGCCCGGGAACGCCTCGCCGGGTTGCTCGGGCGCTGTGACCTGATCCGGACGCCGGCGCTCCAGGCCGGAGCGCCAGTGCTCACCGAGCGGGAGTGGCAGGTGGCGCGCCTCGCCGCGCACGGCGCTCCCAGCCGGGCCATCGCCGAACGGCTCTACCTCTCGGCGCGCACAGTGGAGAACCACCTCCAGCGGATCTACGCAAAGCTCGGCGTCACCGCCCGGGCCGAACTGTGGGCGGCGTTGCGCTCGATCCCGGGCCACGACGGCGGCGACCCGAGCTGAACCTTAGGCTGGGGCGGTGAGCAACCACCGCCCCGCGCTCCTGACCGACCACTACGAGCTGACCATGGTCAGCGCGGCATTGAAGGACGGCACCGCCGACCGCCGGTGCGTCTTCGAGGTGTTCAGCCGCCGGCTGCCCAGCGGCCGCCGGTACGGCGTGGTCGCCGGGACGGCCCGGCTGATCGAGCTGATCCGCGACTTCCGGTTCGACCCCACCGAGGTCGATTTCCTGCTGCGGACCGGGGTGGTCGACGAGACGGCGGCGGCGTGGCTCACCGACTACCGCTTCACCGGCGACATCGACGGGTACGCCGAGGGTGAGCTGTTCTTCCCCGGTTCACCGATCCTCACCGTCTCCGGCGGCTTCGCCGAATGCGTGGTGCTGGAGACGGTGGCGCTGTCCGTGCTCAACCACGATTGCGCGGTGGCCGCCGCGGCGGCCCGGATGGTGACCGCGGCGCGGGGCCGGACGCTGATCGAGATGGGGTCGCGTCGGGCACACGAGGAGGCGGCGGTGGCCGCGGCGCGGTCCGCGTACCTGGCCGGGTTCCGGTTCACGTCCAACCTCGCCGCCGGCGCGCGCTACGGCATCCCGACGGCGGGCACGGCAGCGCACGCGTTCACCCTGCTGCACGACGACGAGCGGGCGGCGTTCGCCTCGCAGGTCGCCACGCTGGGCAAGGACACCACGCTGCTGGTCGACACGTACGACATCAGCCAGGGCATCCGCAACGCCATCGCGGTGGCCGGGCCGGACCTGCGGGCGATACGGATCGACTCCGGCGACCTCGCGGTGATCGCTCAGCAGTCCCGGGAGTTGCTCGACTCGCTGGGCGCCACCGAGACCAAGATCATCGTTTCCGGTGACCTGGACGAGTACGCGATCGCAGCGCTGGCCGCCGAACCGGTGGACATGTACGGCGCCGGCACTGCCGTGGTCACCGGCTCCGGGGCACCGACCGCCGGGCTGGTCTACAAATTGGTCGAGGTCGAGGGCCGGCCGGTCGTGAAGCGATCCGAGCACAAGGCCACCATCGGCGGTCGGAAGGTAGCGGTCCGCCGGCACAAGCCGACCGGCACCGCCACCGAGGAGGTCATCGTCCCGCAGGGCGTTCCCGACCGGCAGCCCAACGACCGCCTGCTCCAGCAGTCGTACGTGGTCGCCGGCGAGTCGGTGACGCTGCCCACCCTCGACGAGTCACGGGAGCACCTGCGGGAGTGCCTGATCTCCATCCCGTGGGAGGGACTGAAGCTCTCGGCCGGCGACCCGGCCGTGCCGGTCACCGTCGTACCCGCTGGCTGAGCCATCCCCCGAGCACCACCGACCGACAGTGCGGAGAGAGGAAACCCCCCGATGGCCAACGCGCTGATCATCGTGGACGTGCAGAACGACTTCTGCGAGGGCGGCTCGCTGGCCGTCGCCGGCGGCGCAGGGGTGGCCGCCGGCATCTCCCGGTTGCTCGCCGCCGAGCCGGACCGGTGGACGCACGTGGTCGCCACCAAGGACTACCACGTCGACCCGGGTGCCCACTTCGGCGATCCCCCGGACTTCGTGGAGTCCTGGCCCCGGCACTGCGTGGTCGGCACCAGCGGTTCGGAGTTCCACCCGGAACTGAACACCGCGAAGGTCGAGGCGATCTTTCACAAGGGCGAGCACGCGGCGGCGTACTCCGGTTTCGAAGGCCATGCCGAGGACGGCGAGTGCCTGGCCGACTGGCTGCGCCGGCGCGACGTGGACCGGGTCGACGTGGTCGGCATAGCCACTGACCACTGCGTCCGGGCGACCGCGCTGGACGCCGCCCGCGAGGGTTTCGCCACCACCGTGCTGCTGGAGTTGACCGCCGCCGTCGCCCCGGCGACCACCGACGTGGCCCTACGCGCGATGGAGGGCGCCGGGGTGCTCATGCACGGCCAGCCTGTGATCAGGGCCGCATGAGGCGCTAATTGGTTGGCCAAGGGGCCGCCGCCGGTCGAGGATGTCGCCGGAGGTACGGACCCACGTGAACATGAAGCCTTACCGGCGGGCGCTCGCCCTGCCCGGCCTGCGGTCGCTGCTACTGGTTGCCGTCCTCGCCCGCATCCCGCTCACCGCGACCGGGGTGACGCTCACCTTCCACGTGGTCCTCGATCTTGATCGTGGCTATGGGGCGGCCGGCCTGGTGGGCGCGGCGGTCACGGTGGGCGCGGCGATCGGCGGGCCGCTGCTCGGCCGACTCGTGGACCGGCGTGGACTGCGCCCGGTCCTGGTGCTCACCGCGATCGCTGAGGCGATCTTCTGGTCCACCGCGCCGTCCCTGGCGTACCCCGTGCTCCTGCCGGCCGCCTTCGTGGCCGGCTCCCTGGCCCTGCCCATCTTCTCCGTGGTCCGTCAGTCGATCGCCGCGCTGGTACCCGAGGACCAACGCCGCCAGGCCTACGCACTGGACTCGATGTCGGTGGAGCTGTCCTTCATGATCGGCCCAGCGTTGGCGGTGGCCCTGGTCACCGCGATCTCCGCGCAGACCACCATGTATCTGGTTGGCGGCGGCATCGTCGCCGCCGGGATCGCCCTGTGGGTCGTCAACCCACCGATCCGGGAGGCCAACGAACCCACCGGCCCACAACGCCGGGTGCCACGCCGGGAGTGGCTGACCCCGCGACTGCTCGCCATCCTGGCGCTCAGCGCGGCCGCGACCCTGGTGCTCGGGGGCACCGACGTGGCGGTGGTCGCTGTCCTGCGAGCCAGCGGCGAGGTCGGCTGGACCGGCGTGGTCCTGGC
Source organism: Micromonospora sp. NPDC049089 (assembly GCF_040648775.1). Taxonomy (NCBI): domain Bacteria; kingdom Bacillati; phylum Actinomycetota; class Actinomycetes; order Micromonosporales; family Micromonosporaceae; genus Micromonospora; species Micromonospora sp. NPDC049089. The sequence goes on along the minus strand of NZ_JBEZEH010000010.1, from coordinate 1,261 downwards.
CATCTGGGCGGTCGCCTCGCTGGCCGGCGGTTTCGCCTACGGTGCCGTACACCGCTCGTTCTCCCCGCTGGCACTGACCGCCGCGCTGGCCCTGTGCACCATTCCGGTGGGGCTGGGCGGTGCGCACTGGTGGCTGCTGTGCCTGGCGCTGATCCCCGCCGGCGCGCTCTGCGCGCCGACCATCGCGGCCGGCTCGGACGCGGTCAGCCGCCTGGTACCGGCCGAGGTGCGCGGTGAAGCGATGGGTCTGCACGGCTCTGCGGTCACCGTCGGCATCGCGGTCGGCGCACCGCTCGCCGGCGCGGTGATCGACGCCAGTGCGCCACTCTGGGGCTTCGTGGTGACCGGGGCGCTCGGCGCGCTGGTCACCCTGGTGGTGCTCCCGATCGAGTTGCGCCGCCGCCGCATCGCCGAAGCAGCCACCCCGCCGCCCGCCGAGGCCGACCTCACCCTCACCGCCCGCTGACACCCGGGCCCAGATCCAACGGCCCGGCCCGGACAGGGCAATCTAAGCCGGGCACGCCCCGGGCAGCAGCCCAGGCCGGGCCGCGCACTGCGGGCCAGGGCCGCGCAGTGCAGGCGGGGCCGCGCACTGCAGGCCGGACACTGCCGGCCGTGCGGGCCAGACACTGCCTGCCGGGCGGGCCAGACACTGCCTGCCGGGCGGGCCAGACACTGCCTGCCGGGCGGGCCGAGCGCTGCGGGCCGGGCAGGGCAGCCGGGCACGAGGCGGGGCGTGGCGCTCAATATCTGACGTAGCTACATCGGCCCCGTCAGTCTCAGGCATGCCGGGATAACTGCAGATCGCGGTATCCGCCCGACAGCCGGCAGGCATACACGCCATTAAGCGTGATGTCTGTGAGTCATCGTGATGACTCACAGACATCACGCTCATGAGCGACTTCGCCTGCCCTGGCGCCGCGCCACCGCCGGACGGGCCGAGCCGCCGCCAGCCGGGGCCAAGCTGCACCGGGCCAGGCCGAACCGAGCCAGGCCAGGCCAGGCCAGACCAGGCCAGGCCAGACCAGGCCAGGCCGGACCAGGCCAGGCCGGACCAGGCCAGGCCGGACCGAGCCGGTCCAACGCTAGGCCGGGCAGAAACGGACCGAGCGAACCGTCCCGGGACGGGCCGACGCCGAGCGGGCCTGGGGAGCGAAGGGGAGCGGCCGGAACGAGGGCGAGCAGTAGGAGTGACAGTGACTGGAAATGGCGACGGGCGCCGCCCCCCCGTGCACGGGGGGGGCCGCCCCGGCCCTGCCGC